>NZ_JAPWAD010000004.1:0-117041 GCF_041432695.1 Pauljensenia sp. 27098_8_83
CATCAGGAAGGGAATTGCATGCGACATTTGTGGGGAAGCATGCGCGCCATGAACTCTGTCTGCGACAGCTCAGCTATGGACTCAGCGCTAGAGCATCAGCGACAACACGAGAGACGAGTCAACGACGACCGAAGAGACCGCTCGCGACCAAGAAACACGCGCCGGCGACGAGGCCACTGACAGCAGCACCCATCAGCCGCGCGGGCGCAGCAACGCTACTCAAACCACTGGAATAATCTGCCGTCTTGCTCGCTACAACTGATACTTCGTCCGACCCAACAGACTTAGTCAGATCATCGACAACATCAGGAGGAACTTGCAAACTTACGGGCGAGGAGTCAGTTCTAGGTTCACATCCATCAATACACTTATCAAGTGATTCCTTTTCTGTACTAAAAGAGACGGGACGATCACAGTGATGTGGGGAAGCATCAGAATGTGTCACACCTTCACACTCACTTTCGCCAGACAACTTGCGTATAGAAGTACGAATAGAAGGAGAGACGATCCCAAACACGAACATTACAGCTAGAGCAGCAGCGTAGGAGACAGCCATTTCAAACAGCACGATACTACCGAGCTCACCTTCGCCACATTGCACCTCGTAGCAGTGAGCACGAAGCAGTGAATAGGAATCAAGCATTTTCGGAAGCAGGATTCCCACAATAATAAGAACACCACCGTGAAGCATATTCATTTCAGGACGTCGAGCTTCATTAGAAATGAAGGTAATTTGAAGCCCAGCTCCTACAACGAAAAGCGCCCATATAAAGAATGCTTCATAAACCGATACAAGTCCTAAAGTAGATGCTCCGATAGAAAACGCAAGGCTCTCTCCACCAAGCACATCAAAAACGATGCGGTATATTACTAGAAATATAGTAAATACCAGCAATTGCATCGTGACACAAAGACGCCGCCGCCCCCGACGAATCGACAATCCAAAAAAACAACAAGTCGCACTGAGAACAACAGAAGTCACGTACATCAACACGCAGGCTTCAGCAATCTCCCCATCAGCACGATGCGAAATAGCAGTGAGAGTTTTGCGGAAAAATACTGCAATTAATCCAAGCGAGAAACACCATAACACTCCATACATCACTGCAACTCGCCGTTGACGCAGCCACCCAAGAATTCGTTTACCCATTCGCCCAGTGTACCGCGGCGCACTTTACACTCTGAAGCCCGCCCCGTTGCTCACCGCCCCACGTCGGGCAGATTCGCCTCCACAAGAACAGGGTTTAAGCGCACCCACGCCACCGCCAGCTCCGTGATGTCGTCGACGGCCTGGTAGGACATCGAACGGGACTTGAGGGAGGCGACGGCGGCCTCGGCCCGAGCCACGGCGGCAGGCGGCATCGGCAGGCCCGAACGCACGACAGTCAGATACTGGTCCAGCAGCTTCCCGAAAGAGCGATCCCAGTTGATGCCACCGTTGTCGTACACCTCGTGGCCGACCCGCCCCGCAATGCGGATGACCTCGCCCTGCAGCGTCTGACACTGGCCACTGTCTGGGACCAGCTGGTCCCAGAGTCGGCTAAACATCTGGGTTGGCGTCGCACCCGCGTCGAAGGTAAGCCGCTCCCCCACGACAGGCGCGCGTTGCGCCTGGCGCTGCTCCACCCCGAACATGGCGCACAGCTCCGCCAACGCAGCCGAGGCCTCGTCGACCTGCGACTGCGAAAGGTGGTCCGGCAGCCCGTGCGTGATGAACGTGCAGCGCATCCGGTCCATGGCCCGCAGCGCGGTCGGCACACGCTCGCCGACAGGTGCCCCAACGGACAGAAGCAACCGAATCACCGCGAGTGCGCGCGGGGCGTCCAGGAAGTTGTGCCAGGACACCACGTTCTCGACAAGCGTCGCCTTCCCGTAGACCCGCGAGTCGGCAACAACCAGCGGATCCGCGCCCCACGAGATCATCCGCGACACGTCGGCAACGGGAAAACGCTCGACGACGCCGAACAGCGCCGTCTGGTCGGAGGTATCGCGCGCGTTAATGTCGCCTCCGCGAGCAATCAACAGCGGGATCTGATCGAGGCGCCGCGACCGCACGCGCGCGTGAATGGGAGTGCGCTGATACCGGTCACGCGAGTTGATGTCCTCGCCGCGGGCCAACAGGAAGTCCGTGATCTCCTCGGAGGCCGGGAAGTGCATGAGCCTCGGCTCGTAGACGGCCCCCCGAAGGTACGCGCCGATCTCGCAGCGCGCGACCGCGCGCGCGACGGCCTCGACGTCACCGGAGGCGATGATCTGCTCGATGTCCGCGGGCAGGGTCTTGCGCAGGCTCACACCCACCACTCTCCTCTCTGAGTTCCTGGCGCCAGTCTAACCGCGGACCTACTCCCCCTCAGACGACCCGACACCGTGCTTCGCGCGCTCCGTGAGCACGCGCTCGACGACGCGCGGCAGGCGGGTGGGGGTGTCGCGGTGGCGGCTCATGGCGAGGAACAGGCGGATGCGAGTCAGGGGCGAGACGCGCACGGATTCGGGCCAGCGCGCGGCCACGTACTGCACGGCGTCGGCGACCTCGAGGTGCCGCGTCGAGTTGCCGACGCGCACCCACAGCTCGGCCTCACCCTTGCCCTTGGGGCCCTTCAGGTACACGGGGCGCATGGACGGCGGGATCGTCACCCGGCATACCTCCTGGGGCCCGTAGCCCTCCTGGGGGTCCGAGGCCTCGGCGAAGTCAAGCAGCGGCAGCGCGGCCGCGTTGGTCCCCAGGCGCTGGCCCCACAGGTCGCGGATCCACAGCTCGAAGCGGTCGGCGTCCGGTGTCTTGAGGGTCGCGTAGTCGGGGCCCAGCCCGATGAGTCGCCCGTCGTCGTCCACGCCGATGAGCAGGGTGCCGCCGCCGGAGTTCATGAACGCGGCGACCGTCTTCGCAATGACGGTTTCCATGGCGTCGTCGCGCTTGCCGACGCGCATGTTCCAGCGGGCGCTCGACTTGAATTCGAGGGAGTCGGATTCGCCGCGCTTGGCAACCTCGGCGATGGGCTCGAGGCCGGGGCGCGGGTGCAGGTACGCGACGATCAGGGAGACGATGACGACCACGACGAGGGCCACCGCCGCGGCCACACCAATCATCGCGGGGCGCCACATGTCGGAGGAGGAGAAGATCCAGCCTGCGACCAGCAGGCCACCCCACAGGCCCCCGAGGCCGGTGAGGGTCGCCGAGGCCGTGGACATCGTCATGCGCGAGGCCAGGAGGCGCCGCACGACCATACCAATCACCCAAGCCAAGACAAGAAGCAGGACCTGAATGCCGATCCACCGCAGCAGGTCGGGGTTCTGGGGCGTGGCGCTAAACTGCGGCCCTCCAGCGGTCATAAGCGCTCCTCACAGACAAGTCGGCGGCGGGATCGGATGCAATAACCCTATCCCACCGCCGACTACCCCTCAGCGCATCACGCCATCAGCGCAAGGACGTGTGCTTCTCGATCGAGCGGGAGGCCCACGCGCCCAGGATCAGGGCGAACAGGGGCACGAGGACATAGGAGCCGATGCCGATGACGTTCGGGTGGCCGTCGGTTCCCATCGTCGCCCGGTACGAGGCCCACATGATCTCGGTGGAGAAGTGGCCGTCAGTCGTGACGGACAGCGGAAGGAAGAACGTGCCAACCGCGGAAAGCACCTGGTTGACGATATACACCAGCACGAAACCGATGATGGGCGCGCCGAAACCCATATGATTGAAGCGTCCTTCCGCGCCGATCGTCATAGCGGCGCAGGCCTGCACGACCCACGACATCGCAAGGATGAGCTGCGCGGCGATCATGAGGACCACGGTCAAGGTGGGCATTCCGGCCACGAGCGAACGCGGTCCGGCCGTGTACTCCGCGAGGCTGATGCCGTCGCTCCACGCGGCGGCCGACGCGACGGCGAGGATTCCGCCGACGGCCAGGGCGAGGGCCAGGAGGCACTCGATCGCGATGCGGGTGTTCTTCGCCCAGAAGATGACCTTTCCGGAGATTGGCAGGCTCATCGTGAAGTAGCCGCGCTGCCCGTAGAGGGTCTTCCAGTAGTCGGCCAGGGCCGCGATCGCGCAGGCGACCGGCGTGAGCGCGCACAGCGCGTAGGCGAGCACCGCGGTGGAGCCGCTGATCCCCGGCAGCCCCGCGGCGACGATTCCCGAGGCAACCGCGATCACAGCGATAAACGCCCCGAAGGAGCGCGCATCCGCCACGGCGCGCGACCGGATTTCGTAGGCTAGCAGTTTGGCGTACATCAGCGGTACTCCTTCCGGAAGATGGCGTCGAGGGAATCGCCGTGGGTGGCCCGCAGGTCGTCGGCGTCGCCTTGCAGGAGGACCTGTCCGTCCTTCATGAAGAGCGCGTAGTCGACGAAGTGCTCGATGTCGGAGATGAGGTGGGTGGACATGATGAGCAGTGAGGCGGGGTCAAATTCGCGCAGGATGCCGTCGAGGATGACGTCGCGCGTCGCCGGGTCGACGCCGCTGATGGGCTCGTCGAGCAGGTACACGCGGGCGCGCCGGGACATGATGAGGCTGATCTGGAGCTTCTCCCCCATGCCCTTGCTCATCTCACTGAGGCGGCGGTCGGTGGGCAGGCCGAAGAAGTTGATCATCGAGGCGGCCTTGTCGGCGTCGAAGTCAGCAAAGAACGTGGAGTAGACGCGGATGGCGTCCGCAGCGGTCCAGTCGGTGTTCAGGAAGTCGGCGTCGGGCAGGTAGGAGACGATCGCCTTGGTGGCGACGCCGGGTGCGTGCCCGTCGATGGTCACGGTTCCCTCGTAGTCGGAGAGGACACCGGCGAGGATCTTGAGCAGCGTGGTCTTGCCGCAGCCATTGGGGCCCATGAGGCCGACGATGTGGCCAGACTCGAGGCTCAGGTTGTAGTCGCGCAGGGCTGGGGTCGAGCGGTAGCTCTTCGTCAGGCCGGTGACCTCGACGAGGCCGGCGCCAGCCGCGCTCGCGCCTGTGGGTTGGGTGGTCATGAGAGTAGTTCCTCCTGGTTTACAGGTCCGCATTCCAGCGTTCATCGACGAGGCCGTGGGCACCTTCAACATCGACGCCGAGGGCTCGGCAGGCGCGGATGAATGCGTCGGCCGCGGCGCGGGCGTCCTCCTGGCGGAGGGTGCGCAGCGCGGTGTCGTCGGTGGCGACGTATCGTCCGGCCGTCCGTTTGGGGACGGTGAGTCCTTCGTCGTCGAGAGCGGCGAGGGCTCGTTGGACGGTGTTGGGGTTGGTGCCGGCCTCGATGGCGAGGTCGCGGACGGAGGGGATCTTCTGGCCAGGCTTCCACGTGCCGTCGGTGATACGGGCGCGGAAGCTGTCGGCCAGCTGGATCCAGATGGGGCGGGTGTCATCGATGCGCATCGATGTGTCCCTCCTGTCTTGCTGTATTAATACACTAATACAATGACACAGATGCCTAACTGTGTCAACCCACTAATACAGTTGGTTCACAGACCGATACAACCACATGTCTTCACGCAACAAGGGAGGCCCGGAACCATGCGGTTCCGGGCCTCCCCTACGCGATTGCGTCAGTCGATCGGCTCACCCTCGATGTGCCAGACCTCGCGAGCGTAGTCGGAGATCGTGCGGTCCGAGGAGAAGCGGCCGGAGCGGGAGATGTTCGCCCACACACGCTTATTCCAGGCCTTCTGGTCGCGGTAATCGGCGGCCATGCGATCCTTGGTCTCGCGGTAGGAGGCGAAGTCGCCCAGGACGTAGTACACGTCGGCCGGGTCGTATCCACCCTCGAGGATCGAGTGGCGGATGTCGTGGAACCAGCCGGAGTTGTTGTCATTGAGCGTACCGTCGATCAGGGCGTCGATGACGCGCTTGAGGCCGGGGACGTTCTCGTAGTGCCAACGGGGGTCGTAGTGGCGACGCAGCTCAGGCAGCTCATCGTCGGTCGCACCGAAGATGTAGGCATTGTCCGCACCCACGGCCTCGAGAATCTCAACGTTCGCGCCATCCAGCGTGCCCAGGGTGAGCGCGCCGTTCATCATGAACTTCATGTTGGACGTGCCCGAGGCTTCCTTACCAGCCATCGAGATCTGCTCGGAGACGTCGGCGGCGGGGATGATGTGCTCAGCGGGCGAGACGTTGTAGTTGTGGACGAAGACGACCTTGATGCGGCCATTGATGTCCTCGTCATTGTTCACCAGCTCCGCAATGGCGTTGATGAGCTTGATGATGGCCTTGGCGCGGATGTAGCCGGGGGCAGCCTTCGCACCGAAGATGAACACGCGGTTGGGGGTGTCCAGCGTCGGATCGTCCTTCATGCGGAAGTACAGGTCCAGGACGTAGAAGGCGTTGAGCAGCTGACGCTTGTACTCGTGCAGACGCTTGATCTGAACGTCGAAGATCGAGTCGGGGTCGATCTCGACGCCCTCGCGCTCCTTGATCCACGCGGCGAAGTCGACCTTGTTGGCGTGCTTGATCTCGCCCAGGCGCGTGAGCACGTCGTCGGTGCCGGCCTCGGTGAAGCCGGAGAGCACGGTGAGGTCACGGACCCACGCGTCGGAACCGGTGACCTCGTCGAGGAGGGCGGCCAGACGGGGGTTGCACTGCTTGAGCCAGCGGCGCGGGGTCACGCCGTTGGTCTTGTTGTTGAAGCGCTCGGGCCAGATGGCGTACCACTCCTTGAGGGTGTCGCGCTTGATGATCTCCGTGTGGAGGGCGGCGACGCCGTTGATGGAGTAGGACGCGTAGCAGGCAATCCAGGCCATGCGCACGGTGTTGCCCGAGACGGGGGCCATGTAGTCGATGGTGCCCTGGTCGAGGCCGCGCTCGGCCATGTCGATGCGGAAGCGGCGGTCGATCTCGCGCACGATCTCGGCGATGCGCGGGAACAGGCGGTCGAAGATGTGAATATCCCAGGTCTCGAGGGCCTCAGCCAGAACCGTGTGGTTCGTGTAGGCGAAGGTCTTGGAGACGACCGCCCAGGCCTCTTCCCAGCCGAGGCCGTGCTCATCCATGAGGATACGCATGAGCTCGGGGATAGCCAGGACCGGGTGGGTGTCGTTGAGCTGGACGGCGTTGTACTCGGCGAAGCCATTCAGGTCGGTGCCGTGGTGACGCACGTAGTTCTCGACGATCTCCTGCAGCGAGGCGGAGCAGAAGAAGTACTGCTGACGCACACGCAGGACCTTGCCCTCGAACGTGGTGTCGTTGGGGTACAGGACTCGGGAGATGTCCATGGTGCGCTCACGGTCGATGATTGCGTCGGTGAAGCGCTGGGAGTTGAAGGCGTCGTAGTCGAATTCCTCGATGGGCTCGGCCTTCCACAGGCGCAGGGTACCCACGTTCTTGGTGCCGTAGCCGGTGATCGCAATGTCGTAGGGGACGGCGCGCACGGTCAGGTCGGCGTAGGAGACGATGCGGGAGCGCTCTTCGCGGCGGGTGACGAAGGGGTAGCCCTCCTCCATCCACGGGTCCGGATGCTCGGTCTGGAAGCCGTTGTCGAAGAGCTGCTTGAACAGGCCGTAGCGGTACAGGATGCCGTAGCCACGCACGGGCAGGTCGAGGGTGGCGCAGGAGTCCAGGAAGCAGGCGGCAAGGCGGCCGAGGCCACCGTTACCGAGGGCGGCGTCCGGCTCCTCTTCGAGGACCTGACCGAGGTCGAGGCCGTAGGCGGCGAGGGCTTCGCGAGCCTTCTCGACGAGGCCGAGGTTCGACAGGTTGTTGAGCAGGGCTCGGCCCATGAGGAACTCGGCGGAGAAGTAGTGTTCCTGACGGCCCTTGGCGTAACGCTCCGTGGTGGCGGCCCAGTTATCCGCGATCTGATCGACGATTGCGGCGGACAGGCCCTGCCACACCTCCATCAGGGTCGAATCTTCAACGGGGCGTCCAGAGGTCGCACGCACATGAGAGGGCAGCGACTGCGTCAGATCCAGCGTCATACGATTTCCTTTTTTGTATCTGTGCCCTCTCGCCTCGCAGCGAACCCCAGGTAGGGGGCGGGCCTCACCTTAGAGATTACCGATACCTGCAGCTAATTCCCCGTTGTGAATCCCCTCTGGGAGATTCACCACCCCCGCCCACGTGACCGACTACACCACCACGAGACCCCCTATGACTAAAGACCCACCCAGCTCGTCGTGCGTCACACTGACATGCGATAACAGCTGCATCAAGACACGCGATTCACAGGCTAGAGGGCACCACAGGCCACCCAGACTCGTCCCACGTGACGACAACGGTCCTGTCACGAAAGATCCGTTCCAACAGATCGCATCGCCCGGCACCAGACGCCACCCGGATACAACATCACAAAAGATGCCAGGCACAGCACTCGACTCGGCGACCAGACCCGGACACGGGCGACAGGGAGCGCCCCTGCGGGGGCACTGCCCGCAGGGGCGCATACAGGAAAGTGGCACCCCTCGATGGAGCGGTGCCACTTTCCATCACCGGTTCAACATGAGGGCTCAATTCATGGTGACTTTCGGTACTTCCATTGTGCCTGTGACGCACGCATCAAATCAAGGCGAAACGGGTATCTTTCGGTGCAAATTCGGGGTTCTTAGGTGCACATTTGTGCACAAATCATCGTCGATCTGCGCAAACTAGACAAAACGCGGGCCCGCTCTTATCGAGCGGGCCCGCGATGCTTGTCAGGCGAGGACGCCTCAGTGACGCTTGCGAGCAATCACGAGGGTCACGCCACCAGCCAGTGCGATGACGCCAGCGCCAGCGGCGATCGAAGCGGCAGAACCGGTGTTCGCCAGGGTCGGGGCAGCCCCACCCTGGGCGCCGGACGAAGCCGGGGCGTTCGTGTTGCGGATGCCGCCACGAGCGGAAACGGGGGCCGGGCCATTGCCGGTCGCGATCTGGCCGCGGGTGGAGACGCCAGCGTTGCCGACGGGGCCGGAGGCCGCGCCTGCGCCACCCTGATCGGCGACGGGGGCGGGAGCCGGAGAATCGTTGGAGGGGGTCGGGGTCTCAGCGGAGCCACCGGTGTTGTTGTCGGCCGGGGTGGAGGGCTCGGGGGCCGGGTCCTCGGTGGCCGGGGTCGAGGGCTCGGGGGCCGGATCCTCGGTGGCCGGGGTCGAGGGGGTCTCGGTGGAGGGGGCCTCGGTAGCCGGGGTCGAGGGCTGCTCGGTGACGGGGGTCTCGGCGGCGAAAGCAACACCAGCCGAGGCAGCGATCAGGCCGAGCGCCGCAGTCGCGGCGAGCAGAGACGAGGTCGTCTTCTTCATTGTTACTCCTGGTACGGATGTGGTGAGGGATGAATGCGTGACCCTGACCAGTGCAGGCCGTGTCGTGTCACGGCGTTCTCCCCCACCCTACAACACTTCCTGACCGATACGCACAGATTTTCGCAAATCACCCCTCGGCGCGTCGCATACCACAGTGACACGGGAGCTTGACGGGCTCGAAACAACATGAAAATGCCCAGGTCAGCCCAGGTGAGCAGCCGCGATGAACTGGAAGATTCCCTCCATGATGAGCTGCGTCGCAATGGCTGCCAGCAGCAGACCAGAGATCTTTGTCAGCAACATGATGCCGCCGGGCCCCAGGAATCTGGAGACCACCAGGGAAAAACGCATGGTGAGCCACATGACGACATGGGCCAGGACAACGGCGACAATGACCGCAATCCACGAGCCGACGTTGGTGCCGGCCTGCCCGACGGCCACCATGACCGCGACGATCGAGCCGGGCCCCGCCAGGAGCGGCGTCCCCAGCGGCACGAGCGCGACGTTCACGCCCTCGTCCCCCGTATCCGGCGTCGACGAGTCGGTACCCATGAGGAGTTCCATAGCGACCAGGAAGAGCAGGACGCCGCCTGAGAGCTGCAGGGCCTCCATAGAAATATGCAGGAGGCGCAGGATCTGCCCGCCGAGGATCGCGAACGTCAGGATGACACCGAAGGAGACCAGCGTGGCTTGGACGGCGGCGCGACGCTGCTTCGGCTGCGTAAAGCGCGAGGTGAGCCCCAGGAAGATCGGGACGGTGCCGACGGGGTCCATAATGACCGTCAGCGTCGCGAAGGCGGTCGCGAAGAGGGTGACGTCGAAGAGACTCACGGCTCGACCACCTCAATGCAGCCCTGCGCGACAACCTCCGCGATGACCTGCGGGTCCGTCGTATTTTCGCCGATGCGGTTCGGCTTGCCCGTCCCGTGGTAGTCGGAGGAGCCGAACATCGCCAGGCCCATCTCCCGGGCCATGCGCTCGACGTCGGCGCGGTCCTCGGGCGCGTGGTCGCGGTGGTCGCGCTCGATGCCGAAGAGGCCCGCCTGGGCCATCTCGGCGATGACGGCCTCGGGAAGGAGCCGCTGGCGCTTGCGCGCACGGGGGTGGGCGAGGACGGGCACTCCCCCGGCCTCGCGCACGCAGCGCACGGCCTCGACCGGGTCGGGCGCCCAGTGGTGCACGTAGTACGGACCCGACGGGTGCAGGGCATGCACGAAGGCGGCGCTACGGTCAGGGAAAGCACCGGCGGCGACGAGCGCGTCAGCGATGTGCGGACGCCCCACAGGCCCGCCCTCGGGCGCGAAGGAAAGGACGTCCTCCCACGTGATCGGGTAGTCCGCGCTCAGGTTCTCCACCATGCGCGCGGCGCGCGTCTCGCGGTCCTCGCGGGTCCGACGGAAATTATCGACGAGGCCGGGGCTGGTCGGGTCGAAAAGGTAGGCCAGCAGGTGCACGGTGATCCCCGAGGACGAACACGACATCTCAGCACCACGGATGAGGCTCACGCCGGTGCTCGAGACGGCAGCTGCGGCCTCGTCCCATCCCGCCGTCGTATCGTGATCGGTCAGCGCGATGGCGTCCAGCCCGGCCTGCGCGGCGATCGCCAGGAGCTGCGCGGGCGTATCCGTCCCATCGGAATACGCGCTATGAGTATGGGGGTCAATTCGCTTCACCATTTGAGATTACCCCATTAATCCCATCACACAACCGCGCACGAGAGACGCCCCCACGAGCGCCGTCGTGCCTCGTCAAAAAACCGGTTTTTGCCCGATCTTGACCGTGTTTTCTGCACGTTCTCTCACCGCGGCCCACACGATGGTGGCCACCGGATCACCTGCAGCGATCAGCTGCCGACTGTAGGAAACTGACATCACACGGCCGTTTGGCCTCCCTCAACACCGATTGGAGTACATGCGTGTCTGACAAGGATCAGACCCAGGTGTCCACCGCGACCGACGCGGGAGATGCCGGGTACAACAAGGCTCTGAAAAACCGACACATCCAGATGATCGCCATCGGCGGCTCGATTGGCACCGGTCTGTTCCTGGGTGCTGGCGGCCGTCTGGCTCAGGGCGGCCCTGTGCTTGCGCTGTCCTATGCGGTGTGTGGCGTCTTCGCGTTCCTGATGGTCCGCGCCCTCGGCGAGCTGGCGGTCCGTCGCCCCTCGTCGGGCGCGTTCGTGTCCTACGCCCGCGAGTTCCTGGGCGAGAAGGGCGCGTTCGTCACCGGCTGGTTCTTCTTCCTGGACTGGGCGGTCACCGTCATGGCTGACATCACCGCGGTCGCCGTCTACATGCACTACTGGAATATGTTCAAGGCGGTCCCCCAGTGGGTCATCGCCCTCATCGCGCTGGCCCTCGTGTTCGTCCTGAACATGCTCAGCGTCAAGGCCTTCGGCGAGGCTGAGTTCTGGTTCGCGCTGATCAAGGTCGCCACGATCCTTATCTTCATGGGCGTCGCCATCTGGGCAATCCTCACGCAGGCGCCCGTCGGCGATTACTCCGCGGGTGTGCACAACATTGCCGAGTCCGGCGGCTGGTTCCCCGCCTCTCTGCCCGTTGTCTTCGCCCTGACCCTGGGCGTCGTCTTCGCCTTCGGCGGCACCGAGATGGTGGGCGTCGCGGCCGGCGAGGCCAAGAACGCCGCGACAATTCTGCCCAAGGCCATCAACTCGATGGTCATCCGCATTTTCTTCTTCTACGTCGGCTCCGTAACACTCTTCGCATTCGCGCTGCCCTACACCGCCTACTCTGGCGACGAGTCCCCCTTCACGACGTTCTTCTCCGGCATCGGCGTGCCCCACGCAGCTGACATCATGCAGGTCGTCGTCCTGACCGCCGCCCTGTCCTCGCTGAACGCCGGCCTGTACGCGACCGGTCGCACGCTGCGTTCGATGGCGCTCGTGGGTGAAGGCCCGCGCTTCGCGTCGCGTCTGAACAAGAACCACGTGCCCTACGGCGGCATCATCATCACCGCGTCGCTCGGCCTGCTGGGCGTCGTGCTCAACGCCTTCGTTCCTCAAAGCGCATTCGACATCGTCATGAACCTGGCGGGCATCGGCATCGCCGGCACCTGGGCGATGATCCTCATCTCGCACCTGGCATTCCTGCGCAAGGTCAAGCGCGGCGAGGCGGAGCGTCCCTCGTTCCGTATGCCCGGTGCCCCCTACACCAACTACCTGGCGCTGCTCTTCTTCGCGGTGGTCGTCGGCTCGAACGTCATGACCTTTGAAGGCCGCGCAACCCTCGCACTCTTCGGTGTGGTCGTCGTCCTCATGGTCGCCGGCTGGTACTTCGTGCGCGGGCGCGTCGGCAACCTGACCGACGAGGCCGCCGCCTCGCTCCAGGGTGACGAGACCCTGGTGTCGGGCGACTGATCGAAAGGACTGACCGTGCGTCTTCACGTCACGTATGCAGGTGGAACCATCGGCATGGTCGATTCCCCCGAGGGGCTGCGCCCCGGCGCTGACCTGCAGGGGTGGTTTGGATCCCAGCTGGAGGGCATCGAGCTGGCGTCGAACATTTCCATGTCGACGCTGGACCCGCTCATCGACTCCTCGGAGGCTACCCCCGAGGACTGGCAGGCCATCATCGACGACATTAACGCGCACGCCGACGAAGCAGACGCCTTCTTGGTCCTGCACGGCACGGACACGATGGCTTACTCGGCCGCGGCCCTGTCCTACGCGCTGGTGAGCATGGGCAAGCCCGTCGTCCTGACCGGCTCCCAGTACCCGCTCGGTGTCGTCGGCTCGGACGCGTCGGCGAACGTCACGGGTGCGCTACGCGCAGCGATTTCGCCGCGCGCTCGCGGGGTCATGCTGTTCTTCGGCCACAAGCTCCTGGCGGGCAACCGCGCCACGAAGACCTCGTCGTGGGCCTTCCGCGGCTTCGAGTCGCCCTCCGTGTCCCCGATGGCACGCACGGGTGCCCCCTGGCGCTGGTACGGCGCTCCCCATCCGGGTACCGGCTGGACCGATCCCAGCCCGTACACGCGCCAGGATGTCGCCGTCATCGACGTGGTTCCCGGTATGAGCGCCGCACGGCTGCGCGCGATGACGACGCCCCACCCCGATGCGGTCATCCTGCGCACCTTCGGCGTGGGTAACATCCCCGCGTCCGAGCCGGGCCTGGTGGATGTCCTGACCGAGCTCGCCAACGCGGATGTGCCGATCATCGTCGCCTCCCAGTGCTACCAGTCCGAGGTCATGCTCGGCCACTACGAGGCCGGCAACGCCCTCGCGCAGCTGGGCGCGATCGGCGCGCACGACATGACGCTCGAGGCCCTCTACGCCAAGACCGTCTTCCTGCTCTCGCAGGGCAAGCGCGGCGCGGACTTCAAGCGCTGGATGGACCTGTCCATCGCAGGAGAGCTCACCCTCCAGGACTGATCCTCTCCTACCTGACCTGCCCCGGCCTCGTCCCAGCGCCCACCGCGCGACCTGGGAACGAGGCCGGGGTTTGTCATGACCATCGGGTCCTCCCCCGGGACGAAGCGGCCGTAGAATAGTGACCATGAGTGAAGAAGCGTCCCAGTCCATGGCCGACCGCGGCCAAAACCGATCCCGCCAGCCTCAGTCCTCTGCCTTCCGCGACTTCATTGGCACCGGGTGGGGGCCTCGCCCCTCCGAGCTGCCCGAGCGCGAACGCGTCGCCGACTTCCTGACCGACCGCGCCCTCAAGGCCGGTGCCCCCTTCCCGGGCGAGCGCCTCGTCGTGCCCGCGGGGCCCTACAAGGTCCGCTCGAACGACTGCGACTACCGTTTCCGCGCGCACTCCGCCTTCGCGCACCTGTCGGGCCTGGGCGGCGAGAAGGAGCCGGACACCGTCCTGGTGCTGGAGCCGAACGAGGATGGCACGCACACTCCCCTGCTCTTCTTTAAGCCCCGCGCCTCGCGTTCCTCCAAGGAGTTCTACGCGGATCCGCGCTACGGCGAATTCTGGGTGGGCGCGCGCCCCTCGCTCGAAGAGGTCAGCGCGCAGACCGGCCTGGAGACCCGCCACATCGACACGCTGCGCGACGTGCTGGCAAAGGACGCCGGGACCGTGCAGCTGCGCATCGTGCGCGGCGTGGATGGATGCGTCGAGGCCATGGTGAACGAGGTGCGCACGCAGGCTTCGCTGCCCGCGGGAGAGGATGCGCGCAAGGAGGACGAGGCCCTCGAAGAACATCTCTCGGAGATCCGCCTCATCAAGGACGCCTTCGAACTCGAGGAGATGATCCGCGCGGTCGAGGTCACCAAGGCCGGCTTCGAGGACATCATCCGCGTCCTGCCGCGCGCCGTGGGGCATCGCCGTGGCGAGCGCGTCATCGAGGGCGCTTTCGCTGCCAACGCCCGCGAAGAGGGCAATGGCCTGGGCTATGAGACCATTGCGGCGTCCGGTAACCACGCGAACACCCTGCACTGGATCGACAACGACGGCGAGGTACGCGACGGGGACCTCGTGCTCGTTGACGCCGGCGTCGAGGTCGACTCCCTCTACACGGCCGACATCACGCGCACGCTGCCCGTCAACGGCCGTTTCACCGAGGTCCAGGCCCGCGTCTACCAGGCCGTCCTCGACGCCTGCGAGGCCGCCCTGGCACGCGCGAACGAGCCGGGCTGCCGCTTCAAGGACGTGCACGACGCGGCCATGAGAGTCATCGCCGCCCGCCTGCATGAGTGGGGCATCCTGCCCGTCACCCCGGAAGAGTCGCTGTCCCCCGAGGGCCAGCAGCACCGCCGCTGGATGCCGCACGGCACCAGCCACCACCTGGGCCTGGACGTGCACGACTGCGCGAAGGCGCGCGCGGAGCTCTACCAGGGCGCGCTGCTGGAGCCGGGCATGGTCTTCACGATCGAGCCGGGCCTGTACTTCCGCGCCGACGACCTGCTGATCCCCGAGGAATACCGGGGCATCGGCGTGCGCATCGAGGACGACGTCGTGGTGAACGCCGACGGCACCGTCACGCGCATCTCCGAGGACATTCCGCGTACGATCGCCGACGTCGAGGAGTGGATCACGCGCGTTCAGTCCCGCTGAGCCACGCGAAGACGCTGAGGTTACGCCTCGGTCTGGTCCTCTCGGGACGAGGCCGGGGCGTCCTCGCGTGCGGCGGGCGCGCTCTCGGGGGTGGTCACCGCGGGCGCTGGCGACTCGGGCGCGGAAGGCGTGGCCACGGCCTCGTGCGCATCGGTGTCGGGCGAGCCCCCGGGCACCTCCCCGTCCTTGGTCGCCGCGCCGAAGCGGGGGCGGCCATCGGGGAAGAAACCGACGGAATCCTTCTTCGGGCGCGCCTGCTCGCTGCGCGGGCGCACGACGCGCGCACGGTTTCCGGGGGTGCGCTGCAGGATCTGATAGGCGCGGTCGATGTCGGCCGAGGCCAGGACCGCGTAGCGCTGCGCGACAACCTGCTGGGAGGACACAAGGTCGCGGCTGCGTCCGCGAACGATGAAGGACAGAGCGGACAGAGCCATGCCGATCAGGGCACCGACGATGATGCCGCCAGCGACCCACGTTCCCGTGCCGCCCGCGCTCTGGCCAGCGGACATGAGCATGCCGCCCAGGGCTCCCCACAGGCCGCCGCTGGAGGCACCCGAGAGGGACGCGCGGGCAATCGTCAGGCGTCCTTTGACGCGCTCGACGAGGTGCAGATCGGAGCCAACAATCGTGATCGCGGAAACGTCGAAGCCGGCGTCCGACAGGAAATCAACGGCCGCACGCGCCTGGGCGTAGGTCTGGTAGGAAGCCACCTCCGTGCCCGTGGGCATCTGCGGGTCCGTCACGACAGCCATTTCTTCTCCTTCGTCCCCGGCCTCGGTGGCATGGAACGCATTGTTCATGCGGCGACCGGCTCATCAGTACGCATCTGTGGTCACCAGCCTAAGATGTAAGGGTGAGCATTGCATCTATTGAACTAGGCACCAAGGGCCGCCGCGTTTACATCGGGAAGCTCGCTGGCACTAGTGTTTTCGACCCTTTGGGCGACCAGGTCGGCAAGATTCACGATGTCGTTGTCATCTTTCGGCTGAAATCTGAAGCCAACGTCATCGGCTTCGTCGTCGAGGTCGGCCCGCGTAAACGCGTCTTCCTGCCGCTGACCCGCGTGACCTCAATCGAGTCTGGGTCGGTCATTACGACGGGCCTGCTCAACATCCGTTCGTTCACGCAGCGTCCCATCGAGACGCTCGTGCTCTCCGAGCTCTTCGACCGCGTCGTCACGATGAACGACGGCTCGGGGCAGGTGCGTATCCTCGACGTCGCGATGCGCCAGCGCCGCCCCAAGGACTGGGTGATCTCCACCCTGCACGTCCAGCGCGTGCGCACGTCCTCCCTCGGTTTCACGCGCAGCGGCGAGACCCTCACCGTGGACGTGTCCGAGGTCTCCGGCCTGCTCAAGACCGACTCCAACCAGGCGGCGACCGCACTCGTGCAGTACACGGAGGACATGCGCCCCGCGGACCTGGCGGACTTCATGCACACGCTCCCCCAGGACCGCAAGATGGCGGTCGCCATGCAGCTGACGGATGCCCGTCTGGCAGACGTGCTCGAGGAGCTGGGCAACGACGACCGTATCGCGATCGTCTCCGCGCTGGAAGCCGCCCGAGCCGCCGACGTTCTGGACGTCATGCAGCCCGACGACGCGGCGGACCTCGTCGCGGAGCTGCCGGAGGCACAAGCGCAGTCCCTGCTGGCCCTCATGGAGCCCGAAGAGGCCGAGGACGTGCGTCGACTCATGACCTACGACGAGTCGACAGCGGGTTCGCTCATGACCACCGAGCCCGTCATTTTCGGTCCCAACGCGACCGTCGCGCAGATGCTCGCAGCCGTGCGACGCGAGGACATCCCGGCCTCGATCGCGACCGTCGCCTTCATCGCACGCCCGCCCCAGGAGACGCCGACCGGCCAGTACCTGGGCATGGTCCACATCCAGCGCGCGCTGCGCGAGCCCCCACAGACGCTCCTGGGGACGATCCTGGACCGCGACATCGAGTCCGTGGACCCCAACGCGCACATCGCGACCGTGACGCGTCTGCTCGCAACCTACAACCTGACCGTCCTGCCCGTCGTCGATGAGGACGGGCACCTGCACGGTGCCGTCTCGGTCGATGACGTCCTCGACGAGCTGCTGCCCGAGGACTGGCGAGACTTCGACGACGACGTGACCGACCGCATGATGGCAAGGAGCATCGATGGCTGATCGTCTGGATAATCCCCTCGACAAGCGTCGGTCTTTCTTCCGCCGCTCCTCCGGTAGCGGCGACGGTTTCGGCCGCTTCGCCGAGGCCACCGCCCGCTTCATGGGTTCGCCCAAGTTCGTCCTCTACATGACGATCTTCGTCGTCGCCTGGATCAGCGCGAACCTTATCCTCGCGGGAATTAGCGAGAAGGCCGCCTGGGACCCCTACCCCTTCATCCTGTTGAACCTCGCGTTCTCGACCCAGGCCTCGTACTCGGCCCCGCTGATTATGCTCGCGCAGAACCGCCAGGATGCCCGCGACCGCGTCGTGGCCGAACAGGACCGCATTCGCGCCGAGCGTAACCTCGCCGACACCGAGTACCTCGCCCGCGAGATCGCAGGCCTGCGCCTGGCCCTCCAGGACGTCGCCACGCGCGACTTCGTGCGCTCCGAACTGCGCGACATGCTCGAGGACCTGCGCGCCGAGATCGCCGCGGACGCTGCCAACGCCTCGGCGCATGAGGATGAGACAGAGAGCGATCACGAGTCCGACGAAGCCCTTCGTCCCCTAGAAGATGGGCACACCGGCCAGTAGAGTGGAGTCCATGCCAGTCACGCTTGATTCCGTCATGGCGGCTCTCGGTGAGGTCATCGACCCCGAGATCCGCCGCCCCATCACCGACCTGAACATGGTGACCCCCGACCTGGTCACCATCGACGGCTCGTCCGTCGCGATCAAGGTCCTGCTCACCACGGCTGGGTGTCCTCTGCGCACCCAGATCACGAAGGATGTCACCGAGCGTGTCGGCGCCCTTGACGGCGTCGACAGCGTTTCCGTCGAGATGGGCGTCATGGACGACGCTCAGAAGAAGGCCCTGCGTGAGAAGCTCAACGGCGGTCGTCCCGAGCGCGAGATTCCCTTCTCACGCCCCGACTCCCTCACGCGCGTCATCGCCGTGACCTCCGGCAAGGGCGGCGTCGGCAAGTCCTCCATGACCGCGAACCTGGCCGCCGCGCTCGCCACGCAGGGCCTCAAGGTCGGCGTCATGGACGCGGACATCTACGGCTTCTCGATTCCTCGTATGCTCGGCGTGGACCACGACCCGCAGGTCATCGACGGCATGATGATCCCGCCCGTGGGCGCCGGCGGCGTTAAGGTCATTTCGATCGGCATGTTCGTGCCCGACGGCCAGGCCGTCATCTGGCGCGGCCCCATGCTGCATCGCGCGCTCCAGCAGTTCCTCGCGGACGTGTTCTGGGGTGACCTCGACGTTCTGCTCATCGATATGCCTCCGGGCACGGGCGACGTCGCGATCTCGATCGCGCAGCTGCTGCCGAACTCGGAGATCCTCGTGGTGACGACCCCGCAGGTCGCGGCCGCTGAGGTCGCCGAGCGCGCCGGTTCGATCGCCGCCCAGACGAACCAGAAGGTCATCGGCGTCGTCGAAAACATGTCCTTCCTGCCTCAGCCCGACGGCTCGCGTCTGGAGATCTTCGGCGCGGGCGGCGGCGAGTCCGTTTCGCAGCGCCTGACCGCCCAGCTCGGCTACTCCGTGCCGCTGCTCGCTCAGGTACCCCTCGATATCGCACTGCGCGAGGGCGGCGACCGCGGCGAGCCCGTCTCCGTCGCCTCCGGTCCCGCCGCCGAGGAGCTGACGGCCCTCGCCAAGCAGCTCTCCTCGGCCCATCGCGGGTTGGCGGGCCGCCCCCTGGGCGTCTCCCCCATCCAGCACTGAGCCCGCGTGCTCTTCCCCGGCCTCGTCCACCTGACGAGGCCGGGGTTTTGACTGCTCGTCACGCGCTGTTTTCGCTGGGAATCGGAGTGCCACCGCGCCCTGACGTCACGCCGCCTGTACGCTGATGCGTGGGGAGGGCGCAGCGCGTGCGTGCCTCTCGCCGAGGCGACCAATACGACGTGAGGATCAAGGCGATGGCGGACAAGGCCCAGACGTGGGTGTACACCGAGGACTATGTTGCGGAGAGCGACGCGCTGACCGCCGCACGCGCCGTCGCCACGGAAATGGGTGCCACTCCTGTCTCCCCGGGGACGGGTGCGGCCCTGCGCATGCTCGCCGCGGTGTCGGGGGCACGCGCCATCCTCGAGATCGGTACCGGTGCCGGCGTCTCGGGGCTGTGGATCCTCGATGGTATGGCCTCCGATGGCGTCCTGACGACGATTGACTCCGAGTCCGAGCTCTTGGGGCATGCGCGTCGCAACTTCGCCGCAGCGGGACTGTCCTCCCACCGCACGCGCTTGATCGCCGGGCGTGCCCTCGATGTTCTGCCGCGCATGGCCGCTCGCGGTTACGACATGGTCGTTCTCGACGGTGACCTGGAGGAGACCCCGCAGTACCTCGATCACGCCGTCCGTATCCTGCGCCCCGGTGGCACGATCGCCTTCGTGCACGCGCTGTGGCACGATCAGGTTGCCGATCCGGCTCGTCGCGACGCGCACACCGTTGTCGCGCGCGAGGTCATCAACTACCTGCGCGACTCCGAGGAGTTCGTGCCCGCACTGCTGCCCGTCGGCGACGGCCTGGCGGTCGCGGTCAAGCGCTGAGCCCACAGACAACAAGGAAGCGGTGGGACAGGAGAACCTGTCCCACCGCTTCTATGTATTGGATCAGATGGCTGCGCCGAGCGCTCTGGCGAGTTCCGTAGCTTCGTCCGGAGTCATCTCGATGACGAGACGCCCGCCCCCTTCCGTGGGAATCCGCATGACGATGCCGCGACCTTCAGCACTGACTTCCAGGGGGCCGTCCCCCGTACGAGGCTTCATTGCTGCCATGAGAGTACTCCTTCTCAGAGTTATGCCCGCGCCTCCACAGGCGGGGTAACATATCCATTTTACCGGAAAAGCGCCGTTTTTCCTTAACAGCTCGCAAAGAGAAATCAAAAGAAAATAGGCCGTCCGATCAATTAGGCCGATTATCGCAGCATTGAGCGCAATTCTCGGACCCTCAGAAAGAGGAACTAACTACTAGGCACCCGTCGCGAGACGAACCGCTTCCTCCGGATCATCAACGACACGCAGCAGGTCCACATCGCCCGGAGAGATCATTCCGGCCTCGACCATCGAGGAACGGATCCACTCCACCAAACCCGACCAGTACGCAGCGCCCACGAGAACTAACGGGAACGAACGAATCTTCCCCGTCTGCACCAGCGTCGCGGACTCGAAGAGCTCATCCATCGTGCCGAAGCCGCCGGGCATCACAATGAAACCCTGGGAGTACTTCACGAACATCGTCTTACGTGCGAAGAAGTAACGGAAGTTAACACCCAGGTTCACCCACTGATTCATCCCCTGCTCGTGGGGCAGCTCAATACCCAGCCCCACGGACGTGCCACCGGCCTCCCAGGCGCCCCGGTTCGCGGCCTCCATCATGCCGGGACCACCGCCGGTGACGACCGCGTAGCCACGCTCGACGAGCAGGTGGCCGATCCGCTGAGCGCACTCGTAGAGGGGCTCCTCGGGACGCGTCCGTGCGGACCCGAAGACGGAGATGGCGGGACCGACCTCGGCCAGCGCCTCGAAGCCCTCAACGAACTCGGACTGGATGCGCAGGACGCGCCACGGGTCCTCGTGCTTCCAGTCGGCACTCTGCTCGGACTGAAGCAGGGACGCGTCTGCCGTCAGGCGCGGAATCTGATCCCCGCGCAGGACGACGGATCCGCGGCGATAGGTGTGCGTCGGCTTGGTCATTCATGCCTCCTCGTGTGTGTCGGCGTCATCGCCGATCGATGCGAGCACGAACGCGCGCAGCGTGTCGTGCACTCTGACAATATCCGATACGGGCGCGTGTTCGTCGCGTGTGTGCGCCAGCAGCGGATCACCGGGGCCAAAGTTCATGGCGGGCACGCCGATCTCGCCAAAGCGCGCGACATCGGTCCACCCGACCTTCGCGCTGAGCTGGAGCTCGCTGCCCTGCGCGCGGGCCACGGAGCGCGCGACGGACAGGAACCGCTGGGCCAGGGGCGAGTCCGCGCCCGGCCTGGCGCCCTCACACAGGTCGTCGACCTCGATCGTGACGCCCGTCCCCTCGAAGAGCCCACGCACCCACTCCAGGGCATCCTCGGCACGCGTGGAGGGGGCGAAACGGTAGTTGACGGTCATCGAGGCCGCCTCGGGGATGACGTTGTTCGCGATGCCGCCCTCGACGCGCACGACCGACAGGGATTCACGGAATTGTAGTCCGTCGACCGTGACGACGGGGTTTGCGTACGCGGCGATGCGCTCAATGACGGGAGCCATCGCGTGAATCGCGTTGACCCCCATCCACGCGCGCGCCGAGTGAGCCGCGCGGCCCGGGAAGTGCGCGATGACGCGCAGCGTGCCATTGCAGCCGCCTTCCACGTGAGCGGCGGTGGGCTCACCCAGCAGCGCCAGGTCGCCCGCCAGCCACTCGGGATGGTTGCGCTGGACGCGCCCGAGGCCGTTGAGATGGGAGGCGACCTCCTCATGGTCGTAGAAGATCCACGTGACATCGGCATTCAACATGGCGTCGTTACCCTCGCGGATGGCCGCCCCGACCTCGCAGGCGAGTGCGAGGGCCGCCGCGCAACCGCCGAGCATGTCGACCGACCCACGCCCCCACAGGATCTCCTGCCCGTCGCGCTCCTCGAAGCGGCCGGGAACGTTGTCGGCAATGGGAACGGTGTCGAGGTGGCCGGCGAGGACCACGCGCTGGGTGAGGCCGAGCCGGGTCCGCGCACACACGGCATCCCCGTCGCGCAGGATCTCCAGGGCCGGAACCGACCCGAATCCGGCGCTTCGGAGGGCCTCTTCAACGCCGTCAGCCAGTGGGCCCTCATCTCCCGACACCGAGGGGATGTCGATCATCTGGCGTGTCAGCTCAACGGCATCCATCACGTTCGTCAGCTGCATGATTCCTCCTTCGTGGATGCCTCCAGGATACCGGCGCGGCCCCCCACCTGCGTCTTCCCGCCGTTGCATCAGGGCACGCCCACGCCTCGTTCCTGATACCGGTTTTTACGCAAGGCACCCACAGTGTTACCCTCAGCACATGACACGCTGTGCTAGCCCGTCGCTGTTTGCGGGTATCGCTTCTTTCCTGTCCGCGCGCACCGGCGGCCGTTTCCGCCTCATCATCGGCTTCGAGGCCCCCGAGGATCAGGACAGCGCACGCGACGGCGCGGCAATCATCGAAGCAGCCGGCGGACACGCCCTCCTCATGCCGCGCGCGCTCCCCGCTCCCCTCACGGCGTTTTCGGTGCGCATGGTCATGGCGGACGGCGCCGTGTACGTGCGCGCGTCGGGCGAGGCGCTCATCTACCTGGGCGGACGCGCGATCGACCGCTCGCGTGAGGGCGCGCTGGCCCCCGACGCTGAGCTCGCTCTCATTGACGAGGCCGTGGCCACGTTCGGGGATGAGGCGTCCCTCCCGCGTGCCGAGGACGGCTGGGAGTCCGTGGGCGATGGGATGATCGGTGCTTACGTCGACCGCTGCGCATCGCGTATCGCATCTGTGGAGGCGTCCGGCACGCGTCCGGCATCCGTGTCGGTCGACGAGGCCTCGGGCCTGCTGGTGACCCTCCTGGAGCGCCTGGGCGTTCCGGTTGTCGAGGAGGGTGCCACCCTGTCTCTCGCCGTCTCCGCAGATGGACGTACCCTTACGACGTCCCTACCTGAACAGGATGTCCGCACGGCGCTGGCCGATGCTTTGACCACCTCACCGGCCGTCCCACACGGCCCGGGCCTGTACTGCGTGGACCCGGCCTTCGTCCTCGACGCGGACGCACTGTGCGCGGGGGCCGCGCTGGCCACACTGGGAGACTAAGACCGCACTGAACAGTTGTGCCCCGGGGACGCGTCCCCGGGGCACAACGATCTCTTCGATCAACTCACACGTCGAAAGGCGTGGAGATGACCATGCCGCCCGTTTCGATCTGACCGGCCATGTCGGACAGGCCCAGCTTCAAGTCGGAGGACAGCATCGGCGTGTAGGCACCGAATCCGGTGAGGATGACACCGCCCGAGGCCAGGGAGACCGGCACGACGGACGCCTGAGCGCCCGCGTTCGCCTGCTCGATGAGCGTCTCCATCGCACTCTGGTAGTCGACGACGATGCCCGTCAGCACGGGCGCACCGATGGCGGAGCGGACCTCGTTGGAGATCTGGATGTAGCTGAACGCATCCGCGAAGGACTGCGTGTCGGCCTGCTGCGTCGCCGTCACGCCGGATTGACCGGACATCGGCGCGGTCTCGGCCGACTGGGCCTCGTCGCGGGTCAGGCCCTTGAGATCGGCCTTCGTCAGGCCCGACCACACGAGGCGAACCATCGGGTTGGCCGCCTCGGTGACGGCGCGCGCGGCACCCTCGTTCGCATCGCCAGCGAAAGGCACGATGATGTCAGCCCCCCGGGCGATGAAGTCGGCAGCCGCGCCGCGTACCTCGTCCGCGCTGCCCGCGTAGGTGCCGTCGCTCGTCGCCGGGTTCCAGCCGAGCACGCTGATCGACGTTCCGTTCGCCAGGTTGTAGGCGTCCACGCCCTGCGAGAACGCGGACATCTGCGAGCTCGTCACGTTGTCGCGCGCACCACCGATGACCGCGAGCGTGCCCGTGGTCGTCATGCCCGCCGACGCGTAGCCGGCCAGATAGGCAGCCTGCGAGGCATCCACGTCGACGATGGACCCGTTCTTCAGGGAGGTTGCGGCTCCCTTGCTATCGACGAAGGATGCGCCCACGAGGGCGAAGCGCACCTTCGGATTGGCGCGCGCGGCCTCGGAGATCGACGATGCCGTCGTCGAATCCGCGCCCACAATCAGCGTGCAGCCGGAGGCGACGAGCGAGGCGGGTGCCTCCGCGCCACTAGCAGCCTCGAAGGCGACCGATGCGTCGTTAGCAGCGCCCGCGAGCGCGGCCGCGACGGGGTCCGCGGCGGCGTCGCCGTGGGCTCCGGAGATTGCGGCGCAGACCTTCGCGGAGGCCGCGGGTGTGGCGGCGGGCGTGGTCGAGCAAGCTCCAAGGGCCACAGTAACCGCGGTCGCGGTGGTTACGAGGGCGGCGATGGTCCGCTTGTTCACGTGTGATGCCTTTCGTCGGGGCTTCTTGCTCCCAATCACGCTACCAGCCCCACGCCCCCACGCGGTGGGCGGGGCGGCGCACCTCACCCGAGAGCGAAGGCGGCGCGACGAGGCCGGCCCCTCATGGGAGCTGCGCCGACGGTTGCGGGGGCGGCGCGGAAACGACGCGTCAGAGCAGGTCGGAGCGTCCCTGTTCGGCGAGTTGGTCGACGACTGCCTTGACGGATTGAGCGTGGTCGCGGCGCGTGACGAGGATCGCGTCGGGGGTGAGCGCGAGCGCTACGTCGGGCACGCCGACGAGCGCTACGAGCGGCCCCTCGCTGTCGTCTCCCAACGAAGCGAAGACGGCCGCGCCGTCGGAGTCGACGCGCAGCGCCTCACCCAGGTTGCCCGCCTCCGCGACGATGCCGGTGAGGGCCTCGAAATCACCCAGGTCCGTCCAGCCCAGCTGCGCGTCGGCGGGAACGACGGCCACTCCCCCGTCGGCGGCGACGGGTTCGGCGATGGCATGGTCGATCGCGATCTTCGTCAGGTGCGGCCAATTCTCCGCCAGCGTCTCCTCGAACGCGGGGGTGCCCCACGCGCGCGCAATGGTCTCCAGGCGCGCGTGCATGTCGGGCAGCAGGCGGGCCAGATGGGAGGCGAGCACGCCAGCCGACACGATGAACATGCCCGCGTTCCACAGGTAGCCCGCCGCCACGTAGCGGGCAGCGGTATCTGCGTCCGGCTTCTCCACGAACTCGGCGACCCGGCGGGCGCCACGCTCAGCGTCGGCAGCCCCGGCCTCGTCGCCATCGTGAAGCGCAGGGCCGGGCGCGATGTATCCGTAGGCGGTCGAGGCCTCGGTGGGCGTCAGGCCGATCGTCACAACGTAGCCGTCGCGGGCGGCGCCGATCGCCGTCTCGACGGCGTCACGCAGCAGCTCCGGACGGGCGATCAGATGATCGGCCGCGAAGGAACCGACGATCGCGTCGTCCCCGAAGCGCTCGCGCACGACGTAGGCGGCCAGGCCGATCGCGGCCATGGAATCGCGGCCCGACGGCTCGATGAGGAGCGTGCGATCGTGCGAGGAAGCAAACTCGGGCAGCTGGGCGAGTACGCCGTCACGGTGCGCCTGGCCGGTCACGATGCTCACCGACGAGGCCAGCTCCTCCAAGCGGTCCACCGTGCCCTGCAGGAGGGTGCGTCCCGTGCCCGCCAGGTCGAGGAGGAACTTGGGACGACGGCGCCGCGACAGCGGCCACAGGCGGGTGCCGGCTCCGCCGGCGGGAATAATCACGTGGAGGTCACTCATGCCCCCAGTATCGCAGATACGACGAGGGGGCGAGGCACCAGCCCCGCCCCCTCGTGGAAAGCGTGTGCTACGCGAGTGTCACTCGGCGTCGCCCTCGGCGGCGGCCTCAGCCTCGCCCTCAGCGGCTTCCTCGGCCTCCTCAGCGGCGGCTTCCTGAACGGACACGATGACCGTCTCGGGATCGAGCTCGACCTCAACGCCAGCGGGCAGCTTCAGGTCGGAGACGCGCACGGCGGAGCCGGCCTCGAGACCCTCGATGGAAACCTCGAGATTTTCGGGGATGGAGGTGGCGGGAGCCTTCACCAGGATGGTGAACTCATCAAGCGAGTGGACGGTGCCGGGGGTGGGCTCGCCGACAACGACGACGGGGACCTCAACGTCGACCTTCTCGCCGGCCTTGACGGCCAGGAAGTCGGCGTGCAGGATGTCGCGGCGCACGGGGTGAACCTGAACGTCCTTGACGAGGGCCAGCTGGGTCTTGCCCTCGATCTTCAGCTCAACGAGCGCGTTCTTGGTGCCGCGAACGATGAGGAAGAGGTCGTGGCCGGGAACGTCCAGGTGACGGGGCTCGGCACCGTGGCCGTAGAGGACCGTGGGGACCTTGCCGGCGCGGCGGGCGCGGCGGGCAGCACCCTTACCAAACTCGGAACGAGCTTCGGCAATCAGGACGGGGTTGTCGCTCATGTGTCTTTCCTTCGTTTCTCAGGCCCGGCGTCGGTGTCGGCAGAGTGAAGGAAACGCGCAGCATTTCGATTCAGGCCCTGTCGATAACGGCGGATACGGATCCGCCCTCGCCGGAGCAACCCCAATAGGTTACCTCACGACGAGGGCGGATGTGAAGCGGGAGCCGCTCAGTTAAAGAGCGATGTGACCGAACCGTCTTCGAAGACCTCGCGGATCGCGCGAGCCAGGAGCGGCGCGATGGAGAGGACGGTGAGCTGATCGAAGCGCTTCTCAGCGGGGATCGGCAGAGTGTCGGTGACGACAACCTCGGCGGCGCCGGACTCGGACAGGCGACGGGCCGCCGGGTCAGAGAGGATACCGTGCGTGGCCACGACGATGACCTTCTTCGCACCGGCGTCCATGAGGACCTTGATGGCCTCGGTGATCGTGCCGGCGGTATCGATCATGTCGTCCACGAGGACGCATTCCTTGCCGGCAACGTCGCCAACGACGCGGTTCGCGACGGCGACGTTCGGGCGCGTGGTATCGCGGGTCTTGTGGACGAAAGCCAGGGGCGTGCCACCCAGCTTCTTCGACCACTTCTCGGCGACGCGGATGCGGCCCGCGTCCGGGGAGACGACAGCGGTGTTGGACAGGTCGACGCGGCCGCGCACGTAGTCCACGAGGACCGGCATGGCGAAGAGGTGGTCGACCGGGCCGTCGAAGAAGCCCTGCTCCTGCGAGGCGTGCAGGTCGACGCTCATGATGCGGTCGGCACCGGCAGCGCGGTACAGGTCAGCCATGAGGCGAGCGGAGATAGGCTCGCGGCCCTGGTGCTTCTTGTCCTGACGCGAGTAAGGGTAGAAGGGAGCGACGACGGTGATGCGCTTGGCGGAGGCACGCTTGGCAGCATCGATCATGATGAGCTGCTCCATCAGCCACTTGTTGATGTCGCCCGCGATGGACTGCAGGACGAACACGTCAGCGCCACGAACGGACTCGTTGAAGCGCACGTAAATCTCGCCGGAGGCGAAGTCGTAGGCCGTCACCGGCGAGACCCCACATCCGATTTCCTCGCCCACGGCGTGAGCCAGGTCCATGTGAGCTCGTCCAGAAACGAGGACGAGGTTCTTCTCTCCGGTGGTCACCAGTCCGCTCATGCGGTTGTCTCTCCTTGTGTTGGATCAGGCGCGGGGCGCCGCGATCAATGTGCCGATGGTGCTATATGGCGCAACCATCGTATCGGCTGCGACGCAGCCCTGACCGATCCACGCGGTGGGAACCACACTGCGGTCCCCGATTTCCGCATCAATCAGCGTGGCGCTAGGACCGATTTCACAGTCGGACCCAACGACGGTCGTCCCCCGCAGGCAGGTGCCGGGGTAGATGGTGGTGTCCGCGCCGACCGTTACGTCGACGTCGATCCAGGTGGAGGCCGGGTCGACGATCGTCACGCCGGCGCGCATGTGCGCCTCGCAGATGCGACGGTTCATCTCGGCGCCCAGCTCGGCCAGCTGAACGCGGTCGTTGGCGCCCGCGCTCTGCCAGTGGTCGGTGAGCTCGAGGGCACCCGCGGTGCGTCCGGCGGGGGCGGCTGCCGCGAGGACGTCGGTCAGGTAAACCTCGCCCTGATCGTTGTCGGTGCCGAGTGACGCCAGGGAGGCGCGCAGGAAATCGGCGTCGAAAGCGTAGATGCCCGCGTTGATCTCGTTGATCGCGGCCTGCTCAGGCGTGGCGTCACGCTGCTCGACAATGGCGGTGACGGTACCGGAGGCGTCGCGGATGATGCGGCCGTATCCGGTGGGGTCCTCGACGCGCGAGGTCAGGACGGTGACAGCGTGGCCGGCGGCCTCGTGGGTGGCGACCAGCTCGGCCAGGGTGTCCGTGGAGAGGAGGGGAACGTCGCCGTAGGTGACGACGATGGTGCCGGAGACGGGCTCGACGGCCTGATCGAGCGCTTCCAGGCCACACTGGACGGCGCGGCCGGTGCCGGGGATCTCGTCCTGATCAGCGATAATCGCGCTGGGCAGGACGCGCTCGATTTCGGCGGCGACGACGTCGCGCTGGTGGCGCACCACGGCAACCAGGTACTGAGGGTCGAGGCCATGGGCGGCGCGCAGGGCATGTCCGATCATGGACAGGCCAGACAGGGGGTGAACGACCTTCGGGAGAGCGGATTTCATGCGCGTTCCCTGACCTGCGGCCAGGACGATGACGGCGGCGGGGCGAGACATGTTCCTCCTCGGGGTCTGCGGTCCCATCGGGACCGGTCGCTCCGCCCCTAGGATTCGAACCTAGACTAAAGGCACCAAAAACCTCTGTGCTGCCGTTACACCAAGGCGGAATGCGTCCACTGTGATGATACCTGCACCCCGCGTGCGCTTTCAAACGCGGCCACGCGCCCGCGGCGTGGTCTGCACATGGCCCAGCCCAGGCCTCGTGTGATACTGGGGTCATGGCTGAGAAGAGGACACGAATGAGCGGCTTCGCGCGCCGCGAGCAGCTGGTGGCCGTGGGGCGCTCTCTGTTTGCCGAAAAGGGCTTCGGCGCGACCAGCGTCGAGGAGATCGCAGCCCGCGCGAAGGTCTCCAAGCCCGTCGTCTACGAGCACTTCGGAGGAAAGGAAGGACTGTACGCCGTCATCGTCGACCGCGAGGTGCAGGCGCTCATCTCTTCCCTGCAGACGTCCCTGGAGTCCTCGCAGCGCCCACGCCTCATCCTGGAGAACGCGACCCTGGGCCTGCTCGACTACATCGAGCGCAACACGGACGGCTTCCGCGTGCTCGTGCGCGACGCCCCCTCGGATCGCGCGGCGGGTTCGTTCTCCTCGGTCATGGGCGACGTGGCGACCAGCGTCGAGCACATCATCGCCGAGCAGTTCAAGCGCTCGGACTTCGATACGACCTGGTCCCCGCTGTACGCGCAGATGCTCGTCGGCCTTATCGCGCAGGTCGGCCAGTGGTGGCTCGATGACCGGCGCATGAAGAAGGACGAGGTCGCCGCCCACGTCGTCAACCTCATTTGGAACGGCCAGCGCGGCCTGCGCCCCCACCCCACGCTGCGGGTGCGCTCGGGCGAGGGACGCTGACTTTTTCTTTCTTTCCATACGACGAGGCCGTGGCGGGTCATCCCTGCCACGGCCTCGCCGATGAGTGAGACTCAGCGCGCCTCGAAGGAGAGGCAGTCAGCGGTGCCCGCGCCGACCGAGATGGCGGCGGCGGTGCACTCGAGTGCGGAGTTGTGGACGCAGTCGGCCTTCTGGCAGGCACCAACGAAGGTCTCGGACTTGCCGAGGCCGCCCTTGACGGTCAGCGGGATGAAGGTCGTGCAGGAGGTCGAGTAACCGACGGTGATAGCGGCGGCTCCGCAGTTCTTCTCCTTGTTGTAGGAGCAGGAGGTGACGGAGCAGTCGAGGATGCGGGGCATATCTGCCATGAGAGTGTCCTTTTCAACGTGGCCCCGTGGGGCCTGAATGTAGCCGGTCGCGACCAGGTTGGCCGCGCTGTTGACACCAGTGATACGCCTTTTCGCAACACTTCCCAAACGTGGCGAGTTTTCGTTGCAATTCCAACGATGCTCTCGGGGTATGACGGGGTTATTTTCGCATTCACACCGTCACTAATTACGCAAATAAATGCGGCATTTCCTTTGCGTAATTCGGGTAGGTGAGCCTGCGCTGCACCGGTATGGCACACCTACCCCGATGCACGTCAGGGCAAGGAAACGCCCGCGCCACCACAAGGCAGCGCGGGCGAATCCGACACAGAGCCGCTGGTCAGGAAGCGATCACTTCGCAGACCAGAAACGGACCACAATCGTGGTGCCATCGTCGGCCGGCTGCGAGCGCTCCAGGTCCGCAACATAGTTGTAGGAACCGGAGAAATCGGTCGTCGAGACGGGCAGGTACTCGGGCAGGTCGCCGAGCGTCACGTTGTAGACCCGCTTGCCGCCCTCCACGGAGTACTCCATGTCGGGGGTGATGGTCAGGCCATCCGCCTTGGACACCCAGTAGCGGTTGATCGTGCCGTCATTGCCGCGCTCGTCGCGCTGGTACCAGTAGAGGCTGTAGTTCTCAGACTCGGGAACGGTACGCACAACCTGGTCGCCCACGAGCACGTAGTTAACAACCTTCGCCTGCGCGGTGTCCATGGCCTCGTCGTCACGCTTGTTATCGCGCAGCGTGATGCCGCGAGCGGACAGGGCATCCTGACCCAGACCGAAGTCCGCGCGAATCTCCTCGGCGTAGGGGCGCACGATGAGATTGTCCGAAACCGTGACATTACGGATTTCGCCCTTCGCTTCCTGGAAATCAATCGCGCCGCGAGTCTTTCCATAGAAGTCATCCGTCGTACCGGAACGCACCAGCTTGTTGTGGGCGATCGTAATGCCCTGATCCGTGTTGAGGTCGAAGTTATGACCATCGAACACAGTGTTCAGGCGAATGCCCGCGCCGGAGAAGTTGTTGACAATGAGGTTGTCCTTGATGACGTGGGACTTGCCACCGAAGATGCCAATGCCCGAGGCTCGCCAGCCCAGTTCAACCGTGTTGCCAATGAAGGAGTTACCCTCGGCCACACGTGCCTCACTGTGCGAATACGTGTCGATGCTCGCCCAGGAAGCCAGACCATCGTCACCATTGCCACGCACGGAGGAGTTACGAACCGTGGAGTCCTTGGTGCCCTGCGCGAAGTTCACGCCATCGGCCAGGTTGTTACGGATGCGAGCGTTCTCAATGACCATGCCGTTGGTGTAGAGCATCTGGCTGGCGTCCACGTAGTCGCCCATCCAGAAGCCGCACTCGAAGTGCTCGACCCACACGTTAGCAACTCGGGTATTGTCACCGGCTTCACCGGAGAATCCCTTGTACTGAGCCTCCTGGTTGTAACGAGACTTCAGGTTCGAGGACATGGCGAAGTCGGTCAGCGTCTCTTTGCTCGCACCATGATTGAAGACGATGCCGCCACCCTTCGCCTGATCGGAGGTGAAGAAGATGTTGGTGTACCACAGGCCCGCGCCCTGGAAGGTCAGACCGGGGTGGCTAATGCCAATCTTGCCAGAGAATTCCCAGGTTCCTGCGGGAATGTAGACCGTCTTGGACGCGGTGTTCGCAGCCGCGTCCATGGCGGCGGCGAGAGCCGCGTCGTCAGCAACGCCATCGCCGGGTCGCGCATTGTTGTAGTCGGCAATGCTCACGGCGCCTTCGGGGCGCTCGATGGCCGATGCGGCCTGCTCGAGCTCAATGAAGTCGATGCCGTAGGAGTTCTGATCGTCGCCAACCTTGACGATCTGAATATGATCACCCTTCTGGACCTGACGGCCGAGCAGAGTGTGAACCTCGTCGAAACGGAAGCGCGCCCTCAGGCCGGCTCCCGACTCGTCGTACACGCTGCTGCCGCCAACGTACTGCCAGGCGCTCTCGGAGGAGAGGTCGAGGGTAGCGACCGTCTCGTTGTTGACGCGCACATCAACGCGACCGGAGGTGTGATCCGGCAGCGTGAAACGCAGATCGAGGGCATTGGCAGCAGCCGACGCCGTGAAGTCGACAGAGGAGTTCTTGTCATTCAGGGCCACGTAGGACTGGCCCGAGGCCTCAATAGCCGTCGATTCGAGGTCATCGGAGCGCTCGAGCGTCGTCCCGTCGGAGCGGCTCGCCTCCTCGGCCTCGTATCGCGTGTAGGGGACGCTCGCACCGTACTGATCGTTGGCGGCAACCGCACTGGGGACGAGTGCAGGCACCAGCGCGACAACGCCGAGCAGAGCCGCCCCTGCGATGAAGGGTCCTCGTTTCATATGTCTCTCAAGCCTCTTTTCATGCCCTGAAGCGCGCTCACGGCGTCACTTCGCTCCTATGCTCCGCCCTATCGGCGGAACCCGGGCACATAGTAGCCGATTTTTACCACTGTCAAAGAGTTGCTGAGAAATTTTCGCGGTGAAGAAACGCGGAATACTGCTGAATAGACCGACAGCCAACATTTGCACTGTAATTATAAATATGAGATTCCGATAGCGTGGCAGGGATTGAAGATGAGGCGCCGAAGCCTCGGCTACTGCTATGCCGAAGGCGGTTGCTGGCGGCGCGACGCGTCAGCGACGCCCCTCCTGGCACGATTGCTATCACCTCAGATAGCGACGCCCAAGCCACTGACGAAGCAACGGCCCACCGTCGGGAAGCATGTACGCGTTGAGCAGCTCGGAGGGAGTCACGTCGTAGAGCCAGGCAAGGGACACGCAGTAGGACGGAGCTCCCGCCTCGAAATCAAGACGCTCCCCATGAGGACCATCCAGCCGGTCGTAACGAGCAGCCGCCGCCTTATGCAAAGACCACCCCTCCGGGAGCTCCTCAACTTTCGTCGGAACACCCAACGCTGGGAAGCCCAAACTATGGCGCAAGATCGAGACCGTGTAGTTGACCATTACCTTCTGCGTCAACTCAATCGATGCCGACGCAATAATGCCCCCCTTGACCACCTTTCCACGTTCTTCCTCGTCGAAGCAGTATTGCCCGTCCTCCAACCATAGAAGCATTCCTGAACCGAAGCCGTCATCGATCGACAGGCCGGTGCCCCCTCGTTTGAAGCCGTTGTACACCTTCAGTCCGGTATGCCGGTTCATGACCGCCGCATACTCGTCCAGGAAGGCCATCGGGGCATTCCTATCCCCTGAGCCTCCCCTCCCGAAGAGCCGTCCCAACGTGTTCAGCACTGTCTTCCTCCTCTGGGGTAGAAACTACAGATCTTCTCGTCTGCGACACCACACCTTCGCTCCGATACGTATGCTGGCCCGCTTCAGCATGATCTCGCCATAGTCACTGAGTTCATCATCGAATATACGGACGCCCGAGCCAGCGACGAAGCAATGGGCCACCGTCGGGAAGCATGTACGCGTGCAGCAGGTCAGACGGAGACACACCATCGAGCCAAGCGAGCTGGACACACAGTCGAGCATCTGCAGATTCGAGTTCTACCATCCGAAGACCATCCTTCATCAGACAGTCGTAATAAGAATAGGACTTCTTGTGCAGACTCCATCCATCCGGCATCTCATCAATAGAAATCGGCACCCCGATAGAAACAAATCCGAGCGAGTTACGCAAGATTGACACGGTATAGTTCAGCATAACTTTCTGAAGCTGATCGAACGCCCCAGAGTTGAACATTCCACCACTCTGCACACTACCGCGTTCCTCTTCATCAAAACAATAGACACCATCTTCTAACCACAACACCGATCGCGCACATGGGCTATAGGTCAGCACAAATCTATCTTCACCCACATCAAAACCATTATATGCCCTAACTTGGGCGTAGCGGGTCAAAATTTCCGCAAATTCATTTAGGAAGTCCAATTGGCTTATCCTTTCCCTTTAGCATTCCCTCATCAAGCAGTTTGCTAACTGGAACAGCTCTCTAATTTTTGTCAAAAACTTGCAATCGAGTCGCTCCGTCCGGCTTCCCAGCCGCTCCAGCCGGACGCTGAACTCTTTTGTAACGACCACGCGATACTCTCAAAATCAGACCCACGATCACGCATTGCAGCTATCCACACACGGATAGCAGCGGGATCAGCAACGATTCCAGCATTGAGCGCGTGGTCCGCAACGTCATTCAGATTCCCAGTCGTATCTTCCTCCGCCGCTACGAGCACTTCATCGATCGAGATCAGATCCTGCATAGCGCGCTCCAGGTCAGCCTCGCGCGTGTTTCCGCCCTCTCCCCGCTTGTGCCGAGTGCGACTAAGAATGGATAAATACAGTCCACTCACTCGAGCAAATCCGCCGCCTCGAGCCAGGCTTCCTCCAGCTCGTCCATCTCGGCCAGGACGTCCTGGTGGGCCGCCGAGACCTTCGTCAGCTCGGACACCGCCGAGGGGTCCGAGGCCACCTGGATCGACAGCTTCTCCAGCTTCGCCTCCAGGTTCGAGGCCTCGGCGCGCAGGCGCTCCAGCTTGCGTTCGATGCGAGCCACTTCCTTCTTGGCCGCGCGCCGTGCCGCAGCGTCACTCACGCCGCCGCGAGCGCTCCCCTGCCCCGCACTCTCCTCTCCCGAGGAGGCGTCCGCGGGCTGCGCAGCGGAGCGGGAGGCGGAGCCGGCCTCGTCGGCGCGAGCGGAGGCACCAAACGCCCCGAAGTCGCCGGAGGCGCGCATCTGCAGGTACTGCTCGACGCCGCCGGGCAGCGCGCGGATCTGGCCGTCGCCGAGGAGTGCGACCTGGTGGTCGGTGACGCGCTCGAGGAGGTAGCGGTCGTGCGAGACGACGACGAGCGTGCCCGGGAAGGTGTCGAGCAGGTCCTCCATGGACGCCAGGGTGTCGGTGTCGAGGTCGTTCGTGGGCTCGTCGAGGAGCAGCACGTTCGGCTGACTCATGAGCAGGCGCATGAGCTGGAGGCGTCGGCGCTCGCCGCCCGAGATCTCGCTGATGCGCGTGTAGGCGCGGGCGCGCGTGAAGCCCATGCGCTCCGTCATCTGGGAGGCGCTGACCTCCTTGCCATCCACGATGACGGTCTGGGCGACGTCGGCGACGGCCTCGACGACGCGCATGTCAGCCAGGGCGTCAAGCTCGTGCGTGTCCTGGGAGAGGGTGGCGACCTGGACGGTCTTGCCACGCTTGACGCGCCCCGAGGTGGGCTCGAGGTCGCCGCGCAGCAGGTTGAGGATCGTCGTCTTGCCGGCACCGTTGACGCCAACGATGCCGACGCGCTCGGCGGGAGCCAGGCGCCAGGTAACGTCCTGAAGGATGTCCAGGCGCGACCCATCGGGGCGCGTGAAGGACACGGAGACGTCCTCGAGATCGATGACATCCTTGCCCAGACGAGCGGTCGCCATCTTGACCAGCTCGACGGTGTCGCGCGGGGGCGGCACGTCGGCGATGAGGGCCTCGGCGGCGGCGATGTGGAACTTCGGCTTGGAGGTGCGGGCGGGTGCCCCGCGGCGCAGCCACGCGAGCTCCTTGGTGAGCAGGTTGGCGCGCTTAGCGGCGGCCACGTCAGCCTGGCGCACTCGTTCGGCACGGGCCAGCGTGTACGCGGCGTAGGAGCCGTCGTAGATTTCGACATGCCCGGCGATCTGCGGACGGTCACCACCCGGGTCGACGCCGGGGACGACCTCCCAAATGTGCTCGCACACGGCGTCGAGGAACCAGCGGTCGTGGGTGACGGCCAGGAGCGCGCCGGACGCGCCGGGGCGGGCGAAGCGGGCGTTCAGGTGCGCGGCCAGCCAGGCCACGCCCTCGACGTCGAGGTGGTTCGTGGGCTCGTCCAGGCACACGATGTCGGCGGGGGCCGCGAGGACTCGGGCGAGCGCGACGCGGCGGCGCTGACCGCCCGACAGGGTACCGACAAGGGCCGCGGGGTTGATGTCGGCGAGGAGGCCGGCGTGGATGTCGCGCACAGCCGGGTCGGACGCCCACTCGTACTCCTCCATGCCGGGATGCACGGCCTCGATGACGGTGTCCTCGGGGTTGAGGGTATCCGCCTGGGTAAGGACGGCGACGCGCACGCCGTCGCGTCGGGTCACCACTCCCCCGTCGGGCTCCTGCGTGCCGGCGACGATGCGCAGGAGCGTAGACTTTCCCGCGCCGTTCGGGCCGAGGATACCGACGCGGCTGCCGTCGTCGAGGCCGACCGTGACCCCTTCGAGGAGCTTGCGCGAGCCCGCGAGGGCGCCGACGTTCTGAGTTCCGAGCAGGTGCGCCATCAGATGGCCTCCGTCGATTCAATGCGGGCGCCACAGACGGGCCCGTGGGTGGGGATCGCGCGCGCGACCGTGGGCGTGTCGCTGAGGGTGGCGGCGAGCGCTCGGGCGTGTGCGGCGTCGCGCGCGAGGGCGGCGACGGTCGGGCCGGACCCGGACAGGGTGACGGCCAGGGCTCCCGCACCCTTCGCGGCGGCGATCGTGTCGGCCAGTTCGGGGCGCAGGCGCAGGGCGGGGGCCTGCAGGTCGTTGACGAGGCAGTGGCTCAGCTCCTCGGGTCCCCCACACAGGGCGGCGACGTCCTCGGGCGTGGGTTCGGCGAGGGCGGGCGCACCGACCGCGTCCACCCGGTCGAACTCGCGGAACACCTCGGGGGTGGACAGGCCTGCGTGGGCCAGGAGCATGACCCAGTGGTGCTGGCCCTCCTCGTCCCCCTCGCGCAGGACGCTCATGTGGTCGCCGCGCCCGGTTCCCAGCGCGATGCCGCCCGCTAGGCAGGCGGGGACGTCAGCGCCCAGCGAGCGGCCGATCGCCTCGAGCTGCTCGGCGCCCAGCCCCAGCTCCCACAGCTCGTTGCAGGCCACCAGGGCGGCGGCCGCATCGGCCGATCCGCCGGCCATGCCACCGGCGACGGGGACGCGCTTGTCGACGCGAATGCTCAAGCCCGCGGCGGTGGACGCCCAGGGGCCCGCGGCGGCGAGGCGCTGGAGGACGCGTGCGGCGCGCACGGCCAGGTGGGTCTGCGGGTCAAGGTCAGCCATGGCGCGGGTCGTGGCCTCATCGATGCTCCCGTCGGGCAGGTACGCGGTCGTCTCGACGCGCACGCCCGGCGTCTTCGAAGTGCGCACAGTAACGGTCTCGCGTAGGTTCAGGGCCTCGAAAACCGTGACGAGCGGATGGTAGCCGTCGGGCGTGGGCGCGCCGACGCGCAGGGTCAGGTTGACTTTTCCGGGCGCACTGGCGCGCACTTCACGCATGGCGTTCCTTCTTCCTGCCGATTGTCTTCCCAGCGGCCGTCAGCGGGCCGCGGTCGACGCCTCGAGGGTGCCGTTGGCGCGGGCCTCGATGACGGCGCGCCCCAGCTCGACGAACTCGTCGATCGAGAGAGTCTCACCGCGGCGCGTCGGGTCAATGCCGGCGGCCGACAGGAGAGCCTCGGAGGCCTCGGGGCCGCCCGCCCAGTTCTTGAGGGCCGCGCGCAGGGTCTTGCGACGCTGCCCGAAGGCCACGTCGGTGACCTCGAAGGTGGCGCGGCGCAGCTCGTCGTCCCCGCGCGGGGTCTCAAGGCGCGTCAGGCGCACGAGGGCACTATCCACGCCGGGCACCGGCCAAAACACCGAGCGACCAATCGTCCCCGCGCGCTCAACCGAGCCATACCAGGAGGCCTTCACGGAAGGCACCCCGTACGTGCGCGATCCGGGGCCGGCGGCCAGGCGGTCCGCGACCTCGGCCTGAACCATGACGACGACGACCTGGATAGAGGGGAAGGCCTCGAGCATATTGAGCAGAACCGGCACGGCCACGTTGTACGGCAGGTTCGCGATGAGCTTCGTGGGGGCTGGCCAGTCCACGCCGAAGTCATCGACGCCGCTGATTTCCGTGGCATCCATGGTGACGACGTGGAAGCGGTCGGCGGCCTCGCCCATGCGGGCGCGCACAGTCTCGGGCAACGCGGCGGCCAGGGGCGGGTCGATCTCGACGGCACGCACGCGCGCGCCCACTTCCAGGAGCGCGAGCGTCAGGGAGCCGAGGCCCGGGCCGACCTCGACGACCTCGTCACCTTCTTCGACACCGCCGACTGCGACGATCTTGCGTACCGTGCCCGCGTCGTGCACGAAGTTCTGGCCCAGCACCTTCGTGGGGCGGATACCGAGCGCCTCGGAGATGGCCTTCACTTCGAGAGGGCCGAGGAGGCCCGTCTCAGAGGGGACGGCACCCTCGGGCAGGGTCGGGTCGAGGCGGCGGCGCGCATCGCGCTGGTTGCGGGGAGTGGAGGATCGGCTCACGGTGGCAAGTCTAGTGCACGGAATGGACGAGGCCGGGGCTAGGCACCCTGTGGGGCGCGGCCCGCGTATGGCACGATGTCCGCCCGGTGAGGTTCAGCTCCCTGAGATGATCAGCCCCTTGAGAGCATCAGCCCCTTGAGAGCATCAGCCCCTTGAGAGCATCAGCTCCTTGAGAGGCTTAGAGCATCACTGACGCGTGCCCAAATTTCACCTTACCCAACAATGTTGCATGTAATTTAATCTGGTCAGATTTTAGGCATGGCTTAAAACCGCATGATTCCAACGCCTGAAGTTCAGATCATGAAATACTCGACGGGGAATTGCATGCGAAATTGCGGCAGCACGGCACAGGGAGGCCTCATGAACCCGCGCGACGGGCGATGACAATCGCTCTACGCGGATAGGTTCCAGGCATCCGGATAGGTTAGCCACATCCGGATAGGTTAGCCGCATCCCGATAGGTTAGCCGCATCCCGATAGGTTAGCCGCATCCCGATAGGTTAATAAGCTATCCGGATGCTCATTACCTATCCATATCTTCACAACCTATACGCATGTGCACGCCCCGAGGGCCAGCCCTTCGCGCATCACATCCCTGACAACAAGGACGGGCATGGCGCGAGCCGCAGCGCGAGGCTCCGGCTAGGCGCTCTGTGAGGCTCGGAGCGTCACTGAGCGGGGGCGGGCGGCAGGACGACACGCACCTCGTACTTGCTGGCCTGCTCACCCAGAACGGCGCTGACCTGCTTCTTCGCGACGTCTTCCACACGCCCCTGCGCCTTGTCCAGCAAGCCCTTGGAGACAGCCTCGTCTTTCGCGGCAGCCTCTCGATCAGCCAAAAAGGAGGTAACCTCTCCAACCTCAATCTGGTTAACGGGGGAGAAAGACTGGTCGTAGGTCTCGACCGAGGCAGGGTCAATGGACGCGGAGAGAATTTCGACGGCAGGTACGGTCACCGTCACAACATGACCTGCCTCGTCAACCTCGACCTGAATCTGGCTCACGTCGGCCACTCCAGCCTTGACCTCTCCCGAATACGTGATGAGGTAATGGGAGCCTGTGCCCGGCACTTCCATGCCGAACACCTTGGTTCCCTCCTCAGAGTATTTCCCCACCTGGGTGAAGTTGTAGGACTCTGTGGCAAGTTCGCCAATGTCGGCGAAAGAGTTCTTCACAAGAGTCGTGTCAACGGTAACAACAGGTTCCGTCCCCTGGTCCTGTGCCGACCCCAGGCCGAATACCGGAGCAGCCTTCATGCCACCGGCGAATCCTGCGCCTGCGATCACCAATGATGCAGCCACTTTAGCAACGGTGGAAAAACCCATGATGACCTCACTGACACAATCACGATGAATATTAGGTAACCTTCATGGGAATTGTAGAGTAAGTGTCAAGGTGCCACAACACCGACGCTACGCGGCTAGGCTGCACACCGCGGATAGATTCGCCCGATCCGGATAGGTTAGCCGCATCCGGATAGCTTAATAACCTATCCACATGTTCGTTACCTATCCGGATGTTCGTTACCTACCCACATGCGCATAACCTATCCGCAAACCGACGGCGAGCCAGATTCTCACCTTCCCCAACAATCTCGCACGTAATTTAACCCGTTCAGTTTCTAGCCACGGCTCAAAACCGCATGATTCCAACGATGCGATTTCAAATCTTGAAACAGCTGATAGGGAATTACGTGCGAAATTGCGGTGGGAGTGCACCGACACACCACGACACCGACGCACCGACGCACCACCACACCACCACACCGACGCACCGACGCACCGACGCACCACCACACCACCACACCACCACACCGACGCACCACCACACCGACGCACCTCCGACACAAAGGGCCGGGCCCGACAACCGTCGTTGTCAGACCCGGCCCCAAACAGCTCTCAGACTTAGTACCAGCCCACCGTGTTCGAGTGCGCCCACGCGGAGCACGGCGTGCCGTAGCGGCCCTTGATGTAGCCGATGCCCCAGTTGATCTGGGTGATCGGGTTGGTGCGCCAGTCAGCGCCGACCGAAGCCATCTTGGAACCGGGCAGGGCCTGCGGAATACCGTAGGCACCCGACGACGCGTTCTCGGCGTAGGGATTCCACTGCGACTCACGGTTCCACAGGAGGACCAGGCACTGGTACTCGCTGTCGCCCCAGCCCTGGGCTGCGACGAGAGGCTTGGCCAGCGAACGTGGATCCTCGCCCGAGTAGGTTGTCGGCACAGCACCCGCCGCGGCGGCAGCAGCCGCAGCAGCGGCGGCAGTGGCCGAGTCCGCGTTCTTCGTGTCGGCAGCGATCGCGGCGATCTCTTCCTTCGTGGAGATCGTTCCGAGCTTCGCGCGATAGCGCACGGAGGTGGTGCCGTCCGCCTCGGTCTTCTCCTCAAGGGTGGCCTTGGGATCAATGCCTGCGGCAACGAGGGCGGCCGGGGTCGCTTCCTTCGTTCCTTCACTGCGCACCTGGGTGACAGGCTGCGAGGTCGAATGCTCGGTGATCGGCACGGAGGTCAGGACCTCGTCGCCATTCTTTTCCTGCCACACGGTCCACGTCGTCGCACCATTGACGCCGGCAGTGGTCACCTGGTACTCGCCCACGAACAGGTCGGCGCTGGTCGTCGTCGTCTCGCTGAAGGGGATTTCAACGGTTTCGGTGGCTTCGCCGCGGGTCACGCGACTCACGTTGATCGTGAGTTCGCCGGTGGGGCCGTTGGAGACGGTCACGCGGTCGAGGGGGTGCACGGAGACTCCGGCGGCCTCGAGAATGGCGCGCGCGTCCTGGCCGGGACGTGCGGCGACTTCGCGGGTCGAGCCGTCCACCGTGACCGAGACGTTGCGGGCGCGCGAGACGAGCGGGGTCAGCTCATCGCGGGACGAGGAGCGGTCCGCCGCGAGCGAGACAGCCGAGCCGAGCGGCGCAGCGTCGGCGAGGATGCTGTCCGCTGAGGAGGCCGTGGTCCACAGGGTGCGCGTCTGCCCGTCGACGCTGACCGTGTAGGCCTTCGAGGTGCGCACGACGATCGTGTCGCCGTCGCGCACGGCCTCACCCGGGCCGGGCTGCACGAGGTCGTTGCTACCAACGCTCACGCCGGCGGCCTTGAGCGCATCGCCGACAGTGTTGCCCCACGAGGTGACAGGGCGGGATACGCCGTTGACCTCGAGCATGACGGAGGTGTGCGAGGAGGCGACGCCGACGCCAGCGATAGCGAAGACGCCTGCCGAGGTCAGGGCCGCGGCTCCGAGAACGACGCGCGGGGAGGGTGCAAAGGAGCGCAGCCGGCCACCGAGGACGTGCAGGGCGCTGGCGGCGGACGCACTCAGGGAGGTGCTCAGATGATGGCTCACAATTCTCCAGTTACTCGCTCTTGGTGCTGCTGGTCAGCTTAGCGTGAGCGCCCGCTGGCACGCCAGGGTCCTGGCGCGCCAGCGGGCAATGTCACGTCAGACGAGGCCGAGCTTGTAGGCGCAGCCCCACTGGCCCCAACCGGAGCGCTGCTGGAGCATGCGCGCACGCATGGTCTGCTCCTCGGCGGAAGCATCGGAGGGCAGGCCGGATCCACCCACGGAACGCCACGTCGGCAGCGAGAACTGGTACATGCCGTAGTAGCCGTTGCCCGTGTTGATCGAGGGGTTACCGCCGGACTCACACTGAGCGATGGCGGCCCAGATCGCCGCATCGTCGCCGGAGACGGCGGCAGGAGCAGAGCCGGACGAGGATGAGGAGGAACCTGAAGAATCAGACGAGGAGGACGACTTCGAGGCGGTATCCTCAGCCTTCTTGGCCTTCGTGCCCTTCGACACGATGCGCTTGGTGGGCTCGGTGCGCGTGGTGGACAGGACGGCGGAGACAGTGACGTTGCCGTCGACGGTCTCCTGATAGGTCTCGGTCACCTCAGACCCGGCCACGCCCTCCTGGACGGTCTTCTCGGTGCCTTCTTCGGCCTCGGCGTCCTCACGCTCTTCGGTCTCGTAGGGGATCTCGGTCGTGGAGGACACGTTGCCGCGCACGACGCGCGCGACGCGCAAGGTGGCCTCGCCGCCGTTATGTTCCAGGGTCACGCGGTCGATCGGACCGGCGCTGATGCCGGCCTTCTCGAGGATCGCGGTCGTGCCCTCGTCGGAGGAAGCGACGACGTCGGTCGTGGCACCATCGGCGATGACGTGGATCGTCTCGCCGGCCTCGGCGACGGGCATCTCGGCGCGGGTGTAGGAGCGGTCGGCGGCCATCGACGAGGCGGACGCCGGCAGGGCCGCGAGCACGCCGTGGATGGACGAGGCGGTGGACCAAGCGGTGGTCTGGTTGCCGTCGACGGTCACGTTGTATTCGGTGGCGGTACGCACGACGACGGTATCGCCGTTCGCAACACTCTGATCGGAGGCGGGGGCGACGAGGTCATGAGCGCCGACGGAGACACCGGCCGTGCTCAGGGCGTCGCCTGCGGTCGTGAAGAAGCCGGATACGTCGTGGGTGACGCCGTCAACTTCGACGGTCACGTGACGATAGGAGGTGCCGATGGCGGTAGCAGCGGTGCCGGCCACCAGGAGGGCCGTCGCGGCGGCGACGGAAATAACGGTTGTGCGGGAGGGCTGAACGCTCACGTGTCTCCAGACGTTGAAGGTTCCGCTTCGAGGGTCACATCACCGCATGTGCCGCAGGACGGGGCGCGTACGGGCGAGTCGCTCGAATTGGACTGACACACCCACCGTAACCAATTTGTTATCGTTGTGCGACCATTTTGACGCAATTCACCAGCATGTGGGCACCGTTCGACACGACGCGAAGGCCTCGTCAAACCCGCGTCATCACGGGAGAAAAGGCCCCTCACCAGCTGCCGTAGACCGCCTCAGTGTTCGCGCGTAGCTGGTCGCACGCCGCAGCTTCGCTGACGCCCCACTGGTCCGCAATGAAACGCACGGTGTGCGCCATGACGTAGGAGGCGTTGGGGCATCCGCGCCACGGGACGGGCGTCAGGTAGGGAGCGTCGGTCTCGACCAGGACGAGCTCTCGCGGCAGGACCGCGAGCGCGGCACGCAGGTCGGAGTTCGCGGGGTAGGTGATGGGGCCGGCGAAGGAGGCGTACCAGCCGCGCTCGGCGAGGTGCTCGGCCATGGCAGCATCCCCCGAGTAGCAGTGGAAGACGATGCGCTGGTCCGAGCTGGCGCACTCGCGGAGGATCTCCAGCGTGTCTTCGTGTGCATCGCGGTCGTGGATCTGCAGCGGCAGGCCAACTCTCTGAGCCATCTCGATGTGCGCGCGGAAGGATTCCTTCTGCGCCTCGCGGCCGGGTTCGGCCGTGCGGAAGTAGTCCAGGCCGCTCTCCCCCACCGCGACGACCATCGGGTCGCCGAGGCGCTTCTCGACCTCGACCAGCGCCTCGACGAGGGGAACGTGATAGTCGCGCACGGTGGGAACCAGCCCGTCGGGCGAGGGCTCGGCGCAGCCCGCGTGCAGGGCAGCGTCGTTGGGGTGGATCGCGATCGCGACGCGCACGCCGTTGTGGGCACGCGCCAGCTCGATCATCGGGTCGAAGTCGGGCAGCTCGCAGGCGCTCGAAATCATGCGGGTGACGCCCACCTCGCGGGCACGGTCCAGCTGCTCCTCGAGGCTGAGCGCCACGCCCTCGCGCTTGGGGATCTCACCGACGTGGGTGGGCAGGTGCGTGTGGTTGTCCACCACGGGCGCCGCCAGGGGTGCGGGCACGTCGGGCCAGGGACGAGGCTTACGCGGGCTCATGCGGAAGAAGGGTCCTTTCGAGGGGGGGGGCGAGGCGGGCGTCAGCGCGTGAGCACGACGCCGCGGGAGACCTCTTCGGCGGCCTCGTCGCCCAGGAGCTGGCGCACGAGTTCGAGGCCGAGTTCGAGGGCGGTTCCGGCACCTCGGCTGGTCATGATGAACTCGTCGGCGACGACCGGGTTCTCGTGAACGATCGCCCCGCCGGAGGCGATGGCCTTGACGAACGCGGGGTTGGCGGTCGCGTGGCGGCCGTCGAGGACGCCCAGCTCGGCCAGGATTGAGGGCGCCGCACAGATCGCTGCGATGGGCTGGGACTCGTCGGAGCGACGCAGCACCTCGGTCTGGATCGCGGGCGTGGCCTTCAGGTTCAGGGTCCCGGGCATACCGCCGGGTAGGAAGAGGACGGTGTAGGTGGACAGGTCCACGTCCTCGAGCATGAGGTCGGCGACGACGCGGATACCGTGCGAGCTGGTCACGTGGCGCGCGTCGGTCACGGAGATCAGGTCCGAGCGCACACCGGCGCGGTACAGGACGTCGGCGACGGCCAGGGCCTCGACCTCTTCGAAGCCATCGGCCAACATGATGGCGACGGTGGCGTCGGTGGCAAGCTTCTCGGGAGTGGGCATGATTCCTCTTTCCTCACGGCTACAACAAGCGTTACGTCCAGGTTAGCGCAGGCGAGCCCACCCCGAAAACGCGCCACGGCCTCGCCCCACAGTGGGACGAGGCCGCGTGTCTCACTCGGAGCGCAGGGCCTCGACCGGGTCCTGACGCGAGGCGCGTGAGGCCGGGATGATACCGGCGATGACGGTCAGGCCGACGGAGACGCCGATCAGGACGAGCGCCGTGACGGGCGAGAGCTGGGCGATGTTGTCCACGTTGAAGGAGGAGTGAGCGATACCGTTGGCGATCGCGCACAGCCCGTACGTCACGCCCACGCCCATCACACCGGCCAACAGACCTTCGATGACGGTCTCGGCGTTGAAGACGCGCGACACGTCGCCCTTCGAGGCACCGATCGACCGCAGGATACCGATTTCCTTGCGGCGCTCGAGCACCGAAATGTAGGTGATGATCGCGATCATGATCGAGGAGACCACGAGAGAGATCGACACGAAGGCGATGAGCAGCCAGGAGATGATGTCGACGATCTTGGTCACCGAGCTCATGAGCGCACCCATGACGTCGGAGTAGGTGATGACCTTATCGGTCGCGCCCGCCGCCTTGTTGTCGGCGTTGTAGGCGTCGAGGGCGGCCTTCACCTTGTCCTTGTCCGCAAAGGACTTGGGGTAGATGGAGATGTTCGACGGAGAAGCAATGTCCGCCCAGCCCAGGTTCCTCAGGTTCGTCTCCAGGGTCGGCACGTTCGTGGAGAACATGGTCGCCATGAGGGCCGCGAGGGACTTCTCGTCCAGGTTGGAGTGGAAAGCATCGGCGAACGCCTGCGGGTCCATGGAGAAGGCGCTCGACATGTTGGTGGCGAACTGCTCCATGGTGGCGCCAATCTGGTTGCCGATCGTGGTCGACAGCTGCGTCATCATCGAGGTCATCGCGTTGGTCATTGCTTCCTGCATGACCTGGCCGATGACGGCGCTCACCCCCTTCGTGAGGGTGGTGCCCAGCTGGGCGGCGATCTGCGCGGAGATCGCATTCATGACCTGGGTGGACACGTCGGTGCCGATCTGGGCCAGGGCTGGATCGTCCCCGAGGGCCTTCGTCAGGTTCGCGGCGAGTTTCTGGGAGTCGACGACCTGGTCGGAGGAGACGGCCGCTCGCAGCTGCTCCATCACCTGGGGCTGGGAGAAATAGGCCGAGGCCAGGGTCGCGAAGTCCGTCGAGCCTCCCGCCTCGATCTGCTCGCGGGCGTAGTCCTGGAACCCCTGGGCGATCTGGGACGCCTGCGCGCTCAGGTAGTCGGCGGCGCCATCCTTGACGGCACCGTCGGCCAGGGCCGAGCGAATAATCGTCGGGAAGTCCACGTTGGCCAGCTGCGGCAGGTCCTTGCTCAGCTCCCCGAAGTCGAGGCCGGACAGATTAAAGGTCATGCCCGACTGGGCACCGGACTGTGCGCCTGACTGTGCGGCGAGGGCCGACAGGTCGATGGTGGACAGGTCCAGGCCCGACATGTCGAGGTTCGAAAAATCGAGGCCGGACAGGTCCATGCCGGAAAAATCGAGGCCCGACAGGTCCATCTGCATCTTCTCGGGGTCGATCTGGAAGGCAGCGGAAAGCTTGGACTCGTCCACCGTGAACAGGGAGGACATGTCGAAGCCGCCGGACTGGCTCTTCTGATTGTCCGCCAGTTCCTTGAAGGTCTTGCCAGTGAACACGTCGACGTCGGGCTTGGCTCGCTGCGCCTTGACGATCGGGCTGGCGGCCGCCTCCTCGATGATCTGGTAGGTCAGGGCAGGCGTGTAGGCGATGCCCTGACGCAGGGCGCCGCCCTTGTCGGAGTTGGGCTTGACGATGCCGGAGATCGTCAGCTGCTGGCCACCATCCACGAGCTTCTTCATGAAGTCCGAGTCGGAGGAGCGGTCGGTCCACACCTTGTAGGTGTCGTCCCACGTGTACTTGTCGAAGGCGTTGACGCGGCGGAAGGTGGTGCCCAGGATCGTAGAGTAGTCGTAGGTGGCGGTGCTCGCCCCCGACTGGGTGCCCGACTGCGCGCCGGACTGGCTCTTGCCCGTGAGAGCGCCCTGATAGTACTGACGCATCAGGTCATCGAATTCCTTGTGGTTCTTCAGGCCAAGCGTGTATTCGAAGAGGTTGGGGATATTGCCGTCCTCGTCGAGGACGAGGACCACCTGGTTCGCGCCGGTCGGCCAGGAGCCGGCGACCACGTCGTACGCGGAGGTGTACAGCGAGGTCGTGGCGGGCATCTGGTAGAAGGCGTTGGTGACCATCATCGAGGAGAATGCCCCCGATCCGAAGCCTGTCTCCATCTGCTTCATCGACTGGTCGGGGCTAACCTGCACGGTCTCCTTGGACGTGTCGGACTGGTAGATCTGCGGGACGATGTCGTAGTCGTATTCGATCGCGTTGACCATCGAGTTGATGTCGCCGCCGTTGTTGTCCAGATAGGTTTTCAGCGAGGCCAGGTCGTTCGTCTTCGCGTCGCGGATCGTGTCGGCGAAGGTGCGCAGCTTGGAGACGCCGACCTTGCCGTCGGGCGCGGGCTTGGAGTCCTGGGAGTCCGAGGCCGACACGGACAGCGCGGCGGTCATGTCGATGCCGGTCTTTTGGATTGTCAGCGGATACGCGCCCAGCGTCTCTTCTTCGGTCTTGGCGATGTATGCGTTCGTGCCGTTGGCCAGCGCGAGGATCGCGGCGATGCCGATGATGCCGATGGACCCCGCGAAGGAGGTCATGAGGGTGCGGCCCTTCTTCGTCATCAGATTATTGAAGGAGAGGGACAGGGCCGTCAGGAAGCCCATCGACGTGCGACGCGCGGGCTTGGCCTCGCGCCGGTCTTCGGCGGCGGGCACGAAGGGGTCGGAGTCGTCGACGATGCAGCCGTCGGCCAGCTCGACGATACGAGTCGCGTACTGGTGGGCCAGCTCGGGGTTGTGCGTGACCATGATGACGAGGCGGTCGCGGGCCACGTCGCGCAGCAGGTCCATGACCTGCACGCTCGTCTTGGAGTCGAGGGCGCCGGTCGGTTCGTCTGCCAGCAGGATCTCGGGGTCGTTGATGAGGGCGCGCGCGATGGCGACGCGCTGCATCTGGCCGCCCGACATCTGCGAGGGCTTCTTGTTGACGTGGTCCTTCAGGCCGACGCGTTCAAGAGCGTCGAGGGCGCGCTTGCGGCGCTCGGAGCGGGAGACACCCGAGAGGGTCAGGGCCAGCTCGACGTTCGCGAGAACGCTCTGGTGCGGGATCAGGTTGTAGGCCTGGAAAACGAAGCCAATGCGGTTGTTGCGGTAGGCATCCCAGTCGCGCGCCTTGTAGTTCTTCGTCGAAATACCGTCGATGACGAGGTCGCCGCTCTGGAAACGATCGAGCCCACCGATGACGTTGAGCATCGTCGTCTTGCCGGAGCCAGACTGGCCCAGCACGGCCACAAACTCGTTGTCGCGGAACGCCACGGAGACCTTGTTGAGCGCCACCTGCACGAGGTTGGCGGTCTGGTAGGCCTTGACGATCTCCTTGAGCTCTAGCACGCTTCATCCTCACATCTGCTGTTGATTGTGCCTACAAGTCTAGGCGAGCGGGCGCTCGGCCCGACAGCCGCTGTTCACCCACTGGGCCCTGATCGTCCCCTGACCCGACCCTGACGACAGTTCCGCACGCCACAGTCCCTTGGTCGAAACCCCGCCCCGGCCTCGTTCATCGGGCCCACTCCCTGGAGGCAACAGACCAAGCGAGTAGACTGGTTCCATGACCGACCTCACCCAGATTCCCGTGCCCAACGAGGGTCCGATCGCCGACAAAGTTACGGAAATCTACGAGCGGTCCTTCCCGCCGGAGGAACAGGTCCCCCTTCCCGAGCTGGCGCAGAGCGCCATGCGCGACGAGGTCGATTTCCTTGCCTGGATCGATCCGTCCCTCCCCGCGGGCGAGGACGGGGCCGGCAACGTGGTCGCCCTGACGTTCTCCTTCGCTTTCCCCGACCTGTTCTACCTGGGCTTCCTCGCGGTGGACGGTCGCACGCGCAGCGCAGGCTACGGCTCGCGCATCCTCACCCGCTTCCGCGAGCGCTACGGCGACGTGCCGCAGCTGCTCGAGATCGAGCCCCTCATTCGCGAGGCCGGGAACTACCAGCAGCGCGTGCGACGCCTGGCGTTCTACGAGCGCAACGGCTTTACGGTGACGAACATGCTCACGCACGAGGCCGGCCAGACCTACCGCGTCCTGGCGCGCGACGGCGTCGTCACCCCGCAGCGCCTGGAGGAGGCCCTCAACTCGGTGAGCGAGAACCCGGCTTACGCCTCGCGAGTGACGACGGACTGACGTCTGCACGCTCAGTGGCCGACGCCGCCGCTGGAGACCAGGAGGATCTCCTCGTTGTCGAGTCGCGCGAGAGCGCCTTCCAGTGCCGCCGAGGAGAAGATGCCCTCGTCGCGGGCTTGCAGGAGCGCGTCACGCTGGGCGTGGATCGCCTCCAGCGCCAGTTCACGGATCTGGTCGCGCGTGAAGGAGCGCTCAACCTCTTCCTCGCTCATGTCGACGGTATCGCGCGCCTCGTCATCACCATCACCGGCTGCGTCCTGGAGGACGTCCGTGAGGACACGATCCGCGGCGCGCCCCACCCGCGCATGCTCGTCTATCGCCTCGTCAGTGAGCGCATGTCCCAGCCGGGACAGTGTGCGCGAGACGCCGGCGGAGAGCAGGGTCTGGCCGTCGACCTCGTGGATCGCCTGGGCGAGGGCCGTGTCAACCAGCGCGGAACCCATCACCTTCAGGAGCTTGCCGCGCTCCTCCTCTGAGATATCGCCCGTCGCCATCTTCGGCTTGACGATGCGGATGAGGGCGGGCAAGGTCAGACCCTGGATGACGAGAGCGCCGGCCGCGATGAACAGCGCGATCGAAAGCAGGAACGCACGCATCGGGGCGTGCGTCGAGATTGTCTGCGCGGCCGCCAGGGTGATGGCACCACGCATACCCGCCCACACGATGACGCTGCCCTCGCGCGGACCCAGCGGCTCGTTCTCGAAGTAATCCAGGTCGGAACCGCGCATGGCGTTGCGGCGCGCGCGCCGCTTGAGGCGTCGGCGATAGTGGGCGAGCGCGTTCTCCCAGTGCTCGGGGCTCAGGTCGCGGGCCTCGAGCATGTCAGCGTCGACTTCACTCGCCTCGTGCATGCGCTTTTCGAAGCGTTCGATGCGCGCGGCCTCGGCCTCGTAGCGGCGCTGACGGCGCTTGTGCCGGTGGTCCAGCCAGGCGAGCATGAACGCGATGAACACGGCGCGAATCACCATGATGAGCGCGCCGAGCGTGACGGCGAGGAACGCGGCGAAGGCCAGACCTCCGGAGAACGCGGCGGTCTCCTCGACGATGCCGAAGGCCTGCAGGCCCATCGTCAGGAAGATCCCGCTCTCCAGGACGAGGGTCATGGTCTGCCAGTTCTGCTGAGAGAAACGTCGGTTCGTCGCCGAGATCGTGGCGGCGCGTCGGCGCGAGACGACGAGGCCGGCGACGACGGCCGCGACGAGGCCGGATCCTCCCAGGTGCTCGGCGGGGACCGATGCGATGAAGGGCATCGCGAAGGAGAAAACCGTGTCGGCCGAGGGATCCTTGATGAGGGCGCGCAGACGCACGCCGACCTCGCCGACGACCCAGCCGATGGCGGCCGCGATACCGAGCGCAAGGGCGACCTTGCCGAAGAGCAGACCCGGGTTGAGCGCATGCTCGTCGGCCGCCAGGCCGGCGCTCATCGCTGCGGAGAGCATGACCAGCGAGGTCGCGTCGTTAAAGAGCCCCTCGCCTTCGAGGACCGTAATGATGCGGTGGGAGACGCCGGAACGTTTCGCAATCGAGACGGCGACCGCATCCGTCGGTGACAGCACCGCCCCCAGGGCGACGCCCCAGGGCAGGGAGATGGCGGGAACCAGCCAGTTGATGACGAAGCCGACCGCGAAGGCGGACAGGAACACGAGGGGAATCGCGAGCATCGCGACGGCCTGCATCTCGCGCCGGAAGTCCATGGTCGGCATACGCACGGCCGCCGAGAACAGCAGCGGCGGCAGCACGATCTCAAGGATGAGATGCGGCTCAATCTCGATGGCCCCCACCTGCGGCAGAAACCCGATCGCCAAGCCGACGACCAGCAGGATCAGGGGGGATGCCACGCGCACCTTGGGCGCGATGAATTGGCATGCCACGATGATGAGCATTCCGGCCACGGCAATAAGAAGGGGTTCCACAGGTCAATTGTATTGCGAGCAACCCCACCAGCGCCGTTGCCATCTCACTACAGCGGCTACGCGCGCCGCGAACTCGCGCGGCGTACCACGCCCCGCCCGCATGGCCTCGACACCATCCCCGAATGTCCAACAGATCCACATGAGCAGAGCACGTTGTACAATCGACGCATCGTTTCAAGGAGGTTCTCATGACCGCTTACAACCACTCGTCGGGGTACACCTACGGCACCGATGCCGTCCCCACATCCCCGCTCACACTCGAGGATCTACGCCAGATCGAGGCCGCCGCACACGTCCAGCCCGGTGACGCAGAGCTGCTCTCACGAGCAGAACCCATCCTGGCGCCACACGCTATGGAAATGGTCGACACGTGGCGCGGAATTCTGGCTCAAAAGACGTATCTGGCAGCACATTCCGCGCACCCGGACGGGCAGCCAAACCCCGAGTACGCGCAGGCGTCAAAGCCGCGCTTCGCCCAGTGGATCATCGACATGTGCACGCGCGAGCGTGACCAGGCGTGGTTGGACTACCAGTACCTGATCGGCGCACGGCACATGTCCGCAGCGAAGAACGCGGCGGATGGGGCGGACTCGACACCATTCGTGCCCCTGCGCTACGTGCTCGCCTTCATCGCGCCCACTGTGGAGGTCGGTCACCGTCTCCTCGCGGAGGGCTTCGAGGGTGACGAACTGAGCGCCGTCCGTGATGCCTGGACTCGCGCTGTGACTGTCGCCGTGACAGTGTGGGCGTATGCCTACCGAGAGCACCCCGAGCAGTTCTGATCCGGCACTCGCCACCTACGACTCCCCCATCGGCAGCCTCACGCTGGCCGCGCGGGGCGGTGCGCTCATCGGCTTGTGGGGGGCCGGGCAGCGTTTCTTCGGCTCCCCCTACGGCATCGACGAGGCCGTGGCGCGCTCCGCGCTCAACCTAACCTCGCCCGTTTCCCGGGATGTTATCCTCGCCGAGGCCGGGTGGGGCGAGGCGGACGCGCGGGCTCTGGGCGCGGCGATGTCCTGGCTCGACGGATACTTCGCGGGCGAGGCCCCCTCCCCCGCCGCCGTCCCCCTCGCGAGCGCGGGCACGGACTTTCAACAGCGCGTGTGGGACGCGATGGACGCGATCCCCTACGGCGCGACGCGCACGTACGGGCAGATCGTCGCCCAGCTGCGGTGCGCGGGCATCGCCGCGTCAGCCCAGTCGGTCGGCGGCGCGGTCGGGCGCAATCCCCTGCTCCTCATCCGTCCCTGCCACAGGGTCGTGGCGGCGGGCGGCCCGGGCGGCTACGCGGCGGGCGGCGACGTGAAAGCCTGGCTGCTCGCGCATGAGGCGGCCACGGCCTCGTCGGTCGGCTGACTCAGCCGTTCGCCCGGTCGGCCTCGATCGCTTCCTCAACCAGGGCCTCGTCGACGGGCAGGGCCGCGCGAGCGTAAGCGGCGGCATCATCCTGGGTGTCCGCGATCTGCTCGGCGATCGAGTCGGCCTCGCGGCGCAGCTCGGCCCCGTCAACGACCGAGGCCTGGGCGAGGGTGCGGGCCTGGGCGCGGTGCTCGTCCGTGTACTCCAGGTCGTCGGCGTGCTTGCGCACGAGGACGCGGATGAGCTTGCGGCGCAGGTTCTCCTCGCGCAGGACGGCGGAGCGCTCGCGCAGCCAGCCGACCGCAAGGACGACGAGGAGGGCGACGCCCAGCCAGCCGATGATCGGGTACATGCCGCCGATCAGCTTCTTGAAGCCCATGAGCGAGGCCGCGTAGCCCACGGCGACGACACCGACGAGGACGATGCGCATGCGAGTGGTCGACCCGCCCGAGAAGCGTCGCGCCGTCGAGTAGAACAGCGAGAAGACCGTGTTGTAGATGAGCGCGAAAATGATGAGCGTGTAGACGAAGGCAAAGGCGGGGTGGATCGCGCGGGCGATCTCGAGGGCGGGAACGTTCACGTCCCAGACGCGATCCATGTTCAGGTACAGGCACAGGGCGTCCGCGCCGATGACGAGAGCGATGATGGTTCCGCCGATGCGCCCGGCGCGGCGGGCCTCGCCGATGCGCAGCACCGAGCCACCGAGCACGAAGGCCATCGCGATGCCGTTGACGACGCACAGCGCGAAGTAGTTGATCGTGGAGAGCCACAGGCCCGGCAGCGCCGGGGTGACCTGGGTGGCGGCGGCGTTGAGTTCGGCGACGCCCGGGTGCGGGGTGGCCAGCGAATAGATGGTGAGGATCGTGATCGCGACGATGATCATGGGCGTGAAGACACCGATCACCTTCATGATCCGGTCGAAGTCCAGGAAGGCCGTGAGAATGACGAGCACCGCGCACAGGGCGCTGCCCGCCCACGCGGGCAGGCCGAACTGCTGCTCGAGGTTCGCGCCCGCGCCCGCGAGCATCACGAATCCCATCGCGAAGCCCGAGAAGACGAGCACGACGTCGATGACGCGGCGCAGCGCCGGGTGGGTGATGCGTTCGAAGACCTCGTCGTGGTGGCCGGATCGGTAGTAGGAGCCGAGCTGGAGCGCGACCACGCCGAAGATGACGTTGAGGACGCCCAGGACCGCGATGCCGATCAGGCCCTTCGCACCAAAGGACAGGAAGTACTGGAGCAGGTCCTGGCCACTCGCCAGGCCCGCGCCGATGACGACTCCCACGTAGGCGAAGGCAACAGAGAGGTACTTCTTGGACATAGGGTCCTTCCGATTGCGAACGTTTCACGAGGCCGGGGCCTCGTTCCACGGTAGACGCTCCCCCGGGCGTCAGGTATGTCCGTGGGAAATTGTTCACGCTCACGATGAGTAACAGAGGCGTAAATGTGTACACATTGTACTAAAATGACACTATGAACACACTTGCCACGACACTCTCGACTCGCGAGCTGCGCGCGAACCTCTCCGACGTCCTCGGGAGAGCTTCATACGGCGGCGAGCGTATCGGAGTGACGAAGAACGGCCGCCTCACTGCGATCGTGATCGGCGTCGAGGACCTGCTGGCCTTGGAAGAGCTCGAGGACGCGCGCGACCTCGAAGCCTTCCGCGAGGCGGTTCGCAACGACGACGGGCAGCGCGTCAGCCTGGCAGACCTGCGCGCTGAGCTCAACGACTAGCGATGTACCGCGTCGAATTCACCTCGGCGGCGGCGCGCCAGGTCCGCAAGCTCGATCGCCCGGTGCGCGCACGCCTGCTCGATGCCATCGAATCGCTCGCCACTTCTCCTCGCCCCGACGGAGTCAAGAAGCTCGCGAGCACGGAGAACGCGTGGCGTATCCGCGTCGGCGACTACCGGATCATCTACTCAATCGAGGACGACGTCCTGGTCGTGACGGTCGTGCGCGTGGCACACCGCCGCGAGGTGTATCGCTCGTAGCGTCACTTGCCTTCGAGGAGCTGGATCGGCGGGCGCGGGGCCTGCATCGCGTTGATCGGGGCCTCGGGATCCGCGTAACCGAGCGCAAAACCCGTGATAAGCCGGTAGCCCTCGGGGATCTCAAACTCGGCTTCGACGGGCTCGCGCCAGATGGCAAGGAAGCCGATCGGGCACGAGTCAACGCCGCGCGACTTGGCGGACAAGAACAGGGTTTGGAGCATGAGGCCAGCGTCCATGGCGCTCCAGGGCAGCATGTCCTCGTGGACGAAGACGAAACCCATGACGGGCGCATCGAATGCCGTGACGTTGCGGCGGTTGACACGGTTGCGCCCCTCGATGTCGGCGCGCTCGATGCCGTGGATGCCGTAGAGGAGCTTTGCAACCTCGATCTGGGCGGGTCGCACCTCGTCCGGGTAGCGCTTGCGCACCGGGAAATCACCGTCTGACACGGGGATCTCCACGGTCGGATCCTTGGCCTTGCGGGCGTGGGCCTCGATCTCCTCGTCGAAGAGGCGGCCGTAATGCTCGCGCAGGCGAGCGGCGCGCTCACCCGTGGCCAGGGCGACGCGGAAGGCGCGCGTGTTAGACCAGGACGGCGCGGTCGTCGCATCGGCGAGGATCGCGTCGAGGAGCTCGGCGGGGATCTCCTGGTCTGTAAAGGCGCGCGTCGAGCGGCGCGAGGCGGTCAAGGCGGAAAAGTCGTTCATCTCTGCGTTGAGTGTCATGCAGCCAGGCTAGCCCGGCCTCGTTCCCCGATCCACCCGGCCCACCCACCGGACAGCGACAATTCCTTCCTCGCCGACAACTGATGGCTAGTTGTCCGAACGCTCATAGGGGACCCGGAAGTAATCGAGCATCACCGCGAAACGGTCCTGCGCACTCAGGCACGTATCCATGAGGAAACCATTCTCGTCACCCCACCTCTCCAGACCTCGGTAGTAGAAGGCCTTCAGATCGTCGGTGATGATGAACGGGACGACTCCCGCGGCGAGGCACTGCTGAAGCATGAGGAGCCTACCAACCCGCCCGTTACCATCCTGGAAAGGATGGATGCGTTCGAAGCGCACATGCCAGTCCAGGATCTGCGTGAGAGAATCAACATCGTTGACGCACTCGAACAGAGGCCGCATATGCTCAGCAACATCAGCGGGCGCGCTCGTCTCACGCATTGCGACCTCGTTCGGCAGACGCTTGTAATCGCCGACGGCAAACCAATCAAGATCAGCCTGGATGCTCCCCTGCTTCAGTATGCGATGCAGATCCTTCACATATTCCTCGCCGATAGGAGTTCCGGCGCATTCGATGACGCGATCGATAGCGCGGAAGTGGTTCCGCGCCTCGATAATGTCATCGACTCTCAGGCCCTCGCCGCCAACAGTTGCCGTCTCGAAGATAAGACGGGTCTGTTCCTCGGACAGCTGAGAACCCTCAATGTGATTGGAGTTGTAGGTCATCTCCACCTGTAGGCGGTGGTAGACGCCCCCACGCACACCTGCATCTTTTTCGTCGCGAAGCCGCATCAGCAGCGCCGAACGAGGCGCACCGATCTCAGTTTCGCTCACGACAGGGCCTCCTTTTGCATGACATTATACGTGCAAGACCTCTCGTGAGGCTCATAACAGTAGGCGCATCGGAGGGCCAGCCCATGGCGACACACGACAGCACAATCAACCGGGACTCGCGAGCCTATTGGAATAGACGCGCGGCGACGTTCACGAGAGACGCGACCAGCGACTACGAGCGGTGGCTCATGGATCTGCTCGCGCTCGAGGCGGGCGAGGAGATTCTCGACATGGGATGCGCGACGGGCACGCTCGCCGTCCCCCTCGCCCGCGCCGGGCACCGGGTGCACGGCTGCGACTTCGCCGAGGCGATGCTCGCGATCCTCGACGAGCGCGCGGCAGCAGAGAACCTGCCGATCACCTCCCACCTGCTCGCGTGGGAGGACGATTGGGAGGAAGCGGGCTTGGGTGAAGACAGCGTGGACACCGCTTTCGCCTCGCGTTCCCTCATGAGCGGGGACGTCTTCTCTGCCGTGCGCAAGCTCGATGCGGCGGCACGCTCGCGGGCGGCTGTCGTCGTGCCGGGCAGTCCCCTCCCCTCTCGCGACCCACGCATCCTCACGTACCTGGGGCGCTCAGCGCGTCCCCCGCGCGTCGTCCGCGACGTGACACGAGCGCTCGCTGCCCTGGGACGCGTCCCGGTTTTCGCGACCACGCAGACCTTCCGTCCCATGCGTTTTTCTTCCTTCGACGAGGCACGCGCGGACCTTCGACGTCTAGCTGGCCCCGAGCCGTTCACCGTGCGCGAGCAGCGACTTTTCGACGCGTATGCCGCTCAGCATTTCGCTCGCGAGGACGCCGCTACCACCTCGGAAAAGGCAGGGGAACAATGGGTCCTGGACTACCCTCTGCCCGTCACCTGGGTGTTTATCGGCTGGCGCACCGACGGGAGCGCGTGGGCGTAGGCAGCCCCGGCCTCGTTCTTCAAAGCCGCCTTCTTAGTCCGCGTCCGGGCGGCGCCTGCGCGCCTTGATCTCCGAGCGCCTCTTCTTGTCGGCGAGGCGGCGCAGCTTTGACGCGCGTGTCGGCTTCGTCGCCCGACGAGGCGTGGGCGGGGTGAGCGCTGCACGCAGGACGTGCGCGAGGCGTTCACGCGCGGCGGCGCGGTTGCGGCGCTGAGAACGGTGCTCGGCGGCGGTGATCGTGAGGAGCGTTCCCGTCAGGCGATCCCCGAGAACGGACAGGGCACGCTCGCGCTGCTTCTCGTTCAGAGCGACCGTCGTCGCCAGATCCAGGCTGAGTTGGACGCGCGAATCCGCCGTGTTGACGCCCTGGCCGCCGGGGCCCGAGGCGTGAGAGAAACGCTCGATCAGCTCCCCTGCGGGCACGACGAGGCCGCGCGGGCAGCCGGGCCCGGCGGGAATGCGCAGATCGTCCATGGGACTAGTGTGCACTACCCGCCCGGGCCTCGTTACTTCATCAGCTCAGCAACCCGCTTCTTCAGGTCGGGCAACACGTCAGTGTCGAACCAGGGGTTCTTCTTCATCCACATCTGATTGCGCGGCGAAGGGTGAACCAGCGGGAAGTACGTGGGCAGGTAGTGCTTGTAGTCACGCACGACATCCGTAAGGGAGGCCGAGGACTTCAGGTCCAGGTAGCGCCTGGTCGCGTACGCGCCGACGAGGATCGTCATATCCAGGTGCGGCATGAGCTCGAGCAGGCGCGGATGCCACTTGTCGGCAAAGTCCTTGCGCGGTGCCAAGTCACCGCTCTTACCGGTGCCCGGGAAGTAGAAGTCCATGGGGATGATCGCGAGCTTGCCCGAGTGATAGAACGCGTCGCGGTCGATGCCCATCCAGTCGCGCAGCCGGTCGCCGCTGCGGTCGTTCCACACGATGCCCGTCTCCTCAGCGACGCGCCCGGGCGCCTGGCCGACGATCATGATGCGACAATCGGGGCCCGCGTAGAACAGCGGGTCGATTCCACGCTTCGTAAACGAGGCGTTCTCGGGATCATTTTTGATATCGTCAGCGATTTTCTGGAAGCGCGGATCCGTGATCTCCGGTGTCATACCCCCAGCGTATGCCACGTCCGCAGACAAACCGCTACCAACACGTCGGAGGTCACACGCTAGTCCAAGTCTCCGGCGCGGGCGACATCAGCGCTCGCGCTCGACGCGAGGCCCCCGCTCTCCAGGGCGGCCTCGCGTGCCTTCTTGCCGAGGCGCTCCAACTCGGCCACGGTGTAGCTGAGGTGAGAAACGCCTTCGTTCAGGCCTTGCCTCAGTTTCTTCTCGTCTTTTTCCTTCGCGCCCTTCAGAGCATCAATCGTGCGCTCGTCCGCGTCAATCGCTCGTTCTAAGCGCACCTTCAACTCCTCGATGGCCCTCAGTGCCTGCGCCGGGCTTTCCTCAAGAAGCACCGAACACTGGGCGAGCCACTCGACACACCCCTGCTTCACTCGTTCTGCGTAGTCCTTGCTGAGAGCCTCCACCAGGGCCGCTCCACTCGACGCCGCCGTCAGGCCAAGAACCGCGCCTCCTCCCGTGATGATCGCGGTTCCACCCGCCATACCGAGGCCTCCCGCAGCAAGGGAACCACCGCCTACCCACGCGAGGCTCGCACTCGTCAGCGCAGCACCGCTCAGTCCAACCACGGCCTCGCCGGCTAGGACGGTCGCGATCGCGGGAGCTGCCACGGCCGCCACCCCACCCGTGGCAACGGTTGCAGCCACAGCCGCAGCACCGCGCACCGCCCACTTCGTGTAGGTACCTGAGAGCCACCGGTCGTAGGACGCACGCGCGCTCTTCAGCCGCTTGAGCGTGTCCGAATCGATAACATCCTGGTCGGCGATGAAGACATCGGTGAGCCACGTCTGGGAGAGGGAGAGTTTCTTTTCCGTGGCGTAGGGGCGGTACGCGAGCAATTGCTGGGCAACAGCCAGGCGAATGAGTTCCCCATCCTCCCCTGAGCACACCGCTTCCAACTCGCGGTAGGCATCGGCGGCGTCAAGGAAGTACTCCCCCTGGCTCTCGTCGTGTGCGATACGCTGCCTGCGCACCCAAGCGCCAATCAGCACTTCTTTGCGCTCACGCTGTTTGTCGTTCTTCTCGCGGCGACAGTCGTCCTCGAGCCACAGCATGCGTAGCGACTCGACGACACGCTGAACCTCCTCACCCATGGGCGCATGCACGGCCACATCTGTGCCCATCTTGCTCGCCTGACACCGCTCCCACCACCGTTCGACATCCTCGTAGATGTAGGAGCTGTCTGCCCACAGAGCGAAAGCAAAACGTCCGATCCCGACATAGTTGAGGCGCATGAAGAAAAGCGGGACTGCTCCCACCTCGCCACTCGCAGCCCCCTCGACCGCCGCACGCACAGCTGCGATAGAGGTATTGATGACCACGAAGGAACCGGAGGCAACCGTCAGCATACGCGTCAGCGCCCGGCTATTGAGGGGCAGGAATCGTGAGGGATTAATGCGTCCCAAGTCCTTGACGCTGGACACATCAGCGCGTCTGAGTTCATCGATGAAGCGCGTGATCGTGTAGAAGCCGCGGACAATGCACTCGTTGGCGAGGACGGCGGGAACCTGCGTGAGGATCTGACTCGCCAGGCCAACCTCGGTCCGCAGATCGAAGCGCAGGGGGTTTCCGTCCTGGTCCTTCAGGAGAGTACCGTTGAATGCCTTCGACACCCACTGCGAGAAGGTGGCGACCTTGTCCTCGTGCGCGATAGTCATGTCCCGGAAGAATGGCAGGGCCGAGGCCTCCTTGAGGAAGGAGAGAATCGGGCCAGGAATGCCCGTGCCCGCGCCGGGGGTCGAGCTCGAGCCTGCCATGTCGCTGATGAGGTGGAACACCCATTTGAGGGTTCCATAGAGGAACTTTTCCTCGACATTCCTGCCGAATAGCCTTCGATCCTTCAGAGCCTCGGCAGGCAAGTCAAAGATCGCGAAGCTCCCATCCGTCGTGGTTCCAAACCCTTTGCCGGTGAATTGCATGAGGATGGAGCACACGAGCCCCACGGGCGAGGGATGGTGGGAAAAGTCGCGCAGGTGGTGCTGGAGACCACCACCGAACTCCGGAGTGAGCTTGTCACCAACGAAAGGAGAAGTCTTTTCGAGGAAACGGATCGCGTCTGCGATACTCGGATTTTCCTTCCTGGGATCCAGCCGCTGGGCTACTTCAATGACGATTTTCTCGATTTTTTCGGCCCCGTACTTGCGCGCGTCCGCCAGGTTGAAGTCCTTTTGCCACAGGACACTGAGTGCTCCCATGAGAGTGCCGCTCGCTGCGGCAAAGACGTAATCTCTGGCTTGTGCGGGCGAGGTGTTGGGATCAAATTCGAACGCTTCGACCTCGTCCGCCTCGCCGCCCTCACTCAGGCTGACCTCATACGTCCCCTCGACTCGAACGTCCGTCAGCTGAGGAAGGGGGGTTTCAGAAAACTCCAGGCGCTCGTTGTCGCCACGACGGATCAGGTCCCGGGTCATGTTTGCTCCCATGCAACTCGCGATAGATACCGGGAGACTATCACGGTAACCATCCGCACATGTCGACTCTCACTCAGCACTTCCCTACTCCTCCCCACTCTGCCCCTCCCCCAAATTCCGCACGTAATTCCCCGCGCTCCCATTTCACCAATCCCCCAGAAACCCCGGAATTTCAACGATCACAATTCACATCTTGAAAGATCGGCGAGGGAATTACGTGCGAAATTGGTGGGGAAGGACGTGCGAGGTTCAAGCGAAACGACGAGGGGACAATAAGGGGACGACAAGGGCTAACGACAGGGGGAAGGACCACACCGATTGGTAGCGGCACATCAAGCGGGCATAGAGTGGAGCGCATGAGGACAGCTGAACGCATGACGACGAACGGGCTGAGGCGCAGCCAGTGACAACACGACTCGTACGACAAAACAATAGGTTCCGCATCACCGCCATCATCGCGCTGTGCCTGCTCGCCCTCGCGGGGGTCACGGCGTTCGCGCTCAACCGCTCGGGCAACGGACAGAAAGACCCCACGGCCATTGCCTATGAAGAGGACGAGGACCCCCTGCCCGAGGGCGTCGCCTCACTCATGGACACGGCCAAGTCTCTGCACGGCACGATCGACACGATCACCTACGAGCAGAGCTATGAGGGGACGACTTACACCAAGCAGGCCTACGTGTACGTTCCCGCGTCCTACGCCTCGGACACACCCGCGAACGTCCTCTATCTGACGCACGGCTGGTGGGGGAACGCCGCCGGTCTGGCTGACGGCGTTGCGCCCGTCGTCGACGAGCTGGAGAGCACCGGCAAGGCTGCACCGACGCTGGTCGTTTTCGCGACCTACTATCCGGATCGCTCGTTCGCGACGGATGACTACGAGGAGGACTACACCCTTAATCGCTTCTTCGCGACGAGCGAGATCGATACTCTGATCGACACCGTCGAGTCCCACTACACAACGTTCACCCACGGCGACACCTCCGACCAGTCGCTGCGAGCCTCGCGCAAGCACCGCGCGTTCGGCGGTTTCTCGATGGGCGCGACGACCACGTGGGATGTTTTTGCTTTGCGTCCGCAGTACTTCTACGGGTATATGCCGATGGCCGGTGAGTCGTGGATCGGGCGCGAGGAGGACGCGGATTCCCCGCGCATCGCCGAGCTGGTGACCGCCGGCGTCGAGCGCGCCCACTACGGGCCACGCGACTTCCTCATTCTCGCGTCGGTCGGCTCGGAGGACCCAGCCCTGTGGGATATGACCCCGCAGATTGATGAGCTCCGCGAGGACTATCCCGACGTCATGACCGAGGACAGCCTGCAGCTGTGGATCGACGACGGCGAAACCCACTCAATGACCTCGATCGCCAACCAGGTCGAGCACAACTTACCGCTGCTTTTCCCGGGCAAGTAGGGCGCACCGCCCACGCGGCGTGAGCGCGACACACGCAGCCCCGGCCTCGTTCCTTTTCTCAGGGACGAGGCCGGGGCTGGCTTGCAGATCAGAGGGTCTTATGCGCGGGGCTGGCGCTCCGCCCACTCGCCGAGGCTCACGCGCGGACCCGTGAAGAACGGGGTGTCCTCGCGTACGTAGAGGCGCGCCTCGGTGTAGCGCTGGGCGTGCATGACACCCTCGAGGCGATCCAGGGTGTCGGCCTCGAAAGCGAGCACCCACTCGTAGTCGGAGAAGCCGAAGGCCGACAGGGTTGAGCCCTTGACGTCCGGGTACTGCGCGAAGCCGTTGCGGCCGTGTTCAGCCATGATGCGGGCGCGCTCTTCGGGGGCCTTGAGGTACCAGTCGTAGGAGCGCACGAAGGGGTAGACCATCGCCCAGTCGCGGGGGGCGACGCCGCCGAAGCAGGCGGGAATGTGGCGCTTGTTGAACTCGGCGGGGGTGTGCAGGCCCATGCAGGACCACACCGGGTCGAGGAACTTGCCGAGCGCGCTGGCACGCAGGCGGTGGTAGGCGTCCTGCAGGACCTCGGGGTCGTCGTCGAGCCACCAGACCATCAGGTCCGCCTCGGCGCGGAAGCCGGACACGTCGTAGAAGCCGCGGATTTCCGCTCCCGCGCCCTTCACGTAGTCCAGGGATTCGGCGATGATGCGGCCGCGCTCGCCATCGTCGGCGGGCAGGGACTCACCGAGCGCAAACACGGAGTAGAGGGCATAGTGCTGCTTGTTGTTGACCTCGTCGAAGTCAATATCGGTCGCGTCGCGCGGGTCGGTGACGCGGACGTGAGCGGCATGCGAGTGGGGCGTCGCCTCGGTGCCCGCGTGGCGGGCCTGGTGGCGCGCGGCATGCTCACCGACGCGGTCCGGCACTCCTGCGGGATGTCCCGGGTTTTCCGGGTTCTGCTCGGGCGGCCGGGCGGCGTGGGGATGCGGGGTAGACATGGAGTCCTCCTGGGTTGGGGCTGGTTGACCGGCGGCTCGGGCGGGCGCGCCGGAAGAATGAGGGGCTGTGCCGGGGTGGGTGCTGGCACCAGCGGACGAGGCGTGCCCGGGGCGCGCCGGGGAGAGGCAGCAGTCGCTCGGGCAGACGGTGTGGAAGGGGCCGGTGCCGGTCACGGTGACGGGCGAGGGATTCTCGCCTCGCGCCTGGGCCGCGCGTTCTTCGAGCACGTCGACCAGGGAGGACACGAAGCCCGGGTCGGTGGAGACGGTGTCAGCGCGCTCGTAGGGGATCCCCAGGCGCGCGGCGGTTTCCTTCGCCTCGGTGTCGAGGTCGTAGACGACCTCCATGTGGTCGCAGATGAACCCGATCGGAACGACGACAGTGCCGGTCAGCGGCGTTGTGTCGGCCGCGATCTCCTCGAGGAAATCGTTGATATCGGGCTCGAGCCAGCGGGCCTGCGGGGGTCCGGACCGCGAGCAATAGACGAGGTCGTAGCCCAGATCCGCGCGGCCGAGGACGCGGCGCAGCTCGGGCATGATCGCTTGGATGAGGGCGTGATGCTGGGCGACGTAGCTGATTTCGGTTGCAGGGGTTCCCGTTTGCGACGAGGCCTCACTCCCCCACTGCTCGGCGCGACCGCCCGAGGCCGCCACGGCCTCGTCGATCGAGGGACGGAAGGGGAAGGGCGAGGACCCAGCTTCCATGCTCACGGGGATGGAGTGGGTGACGAAGATCAGACGGATCCCGTCCGCATCGACGCCGCGCGCCGCGAGGGCCTCCCACGCGCGCCGGATGGATGCGATCTGCGCGCTCGCCATGCCGGGGGCCGAGTAGTAGGGGCGGACCTTGTCCAGGATGATGTCGGCGTCGGGGTTGTCGGCACTGTCCTCGGCGCCCAGGACGATGGTGCCCCACTTCTCGCGCAGAGCTTCGGCGGCCTCGGCGAGGTCTTCGCGGTACTGGCGACACCCCGAGTACGAGGCGTAGGCGGAGGTGGGCAGGACGAGGATGCGGCGGGCGCCCGCCTGGGCGAGCTCGTCGAGGCCTTCGGTCACGAAGGGGTGCCAGTTACGGTTTCCCCAACCGACGGGAATGTCGTGCCCACGGCGAGCGAGCTCGGCAGACAAGTCCGCGATCAGGCGCTGGTTGCAGGCATTGATGGGCGAGACGCCGCCGAAGCGCTTGTAGTGCGCAGCGACCTGGAGCAGACGCTCATCCGGGATTCCGCGACCGCGCGTCGCGTTGCGCATAAACGGCAGGACGTCGTCCGGGCCGTTCGGGCCACCGTAGGACAGCAGCATGATCGCGTCGTAGGTATCCATACCTGGCACTTTCAGTCCTCCTTCAGGCCTAGCGTGGACAGTGTAGGGCCGCTTGCCTCCCCCACGCAGCGACAGATTGTCAGAAAAACGCAGCAAATCAGCATTTTTCCCCGGCACACAGCACCGCCTTGCACCCACAAGTTAACACTGTTAACCTTACTCGTGACACAAAGTTAACAGCGTTAACCGATGGGAGATTCACCGTGTCACACCCACACTCACCAGCCCTGGACGCCCGGGGAATCCGCAAGAGCTACGGCTCTCACGAGGTCCTGCGCGGGGTCGACCTGCGCGTCGAACCCGGACAGGTCCTCGGCCTGCTCGGAAGAAACGGGGCAGGCAAGTCCACGCTCATCACGATCCTGAGCGGGCTGCGCCGCGCCGACTCGGGGACCGCATCCATCTGCGGCCACCGCCCCGCATCCGCCGAGGCCGCACGGTCAATCGGGTACGCACCCCAGGAGCTGGGTATCTACCCCGACCTGAGCGTCGCCCAGAATCTGGCGGCCTTCGGCGAACTCAACGGACTCGGCCGACGCGAGGCCGCCTCCCGCGCGGGCGAGGTCATGGAGCTCCTCGGCCTCACAGAGAAACGAGGCCAGCGCGCCTCACACCTGTCGGGCGGACAGCAACGCAGACTCCACGCGGGCATGGCGATCATGCACCGTCCGCGCCTGGTGTTCATGGACGAGCCGACCGTCGGCGCGGACGTGGAGGCGCGCAGCCAGATCCTACGCGCGGTCTGCCAGCTCGCAGACGACGGAGCGGCCGTCGTCTACACCTCGCACTACCTGGCGGAATTCGAGGAGCTCGGCTCCGACATCGCGATCCTGAACGAGGGACGCATCGTCGCGAGCGGCACGCTCGAAGAGATCGTCTCTCGCCACGGTCGGGCCGAGGTCACGCTCGAGTTCGATCGCCCCATCCCCTCGATCGACGGATGGAACACCGACGGCAGGCGCCTGACACTCATCGGGGACGAGGCCGACCCGGGCTCGCGGATCGGCGAAGCCCTGGCCTCGCCCGCCCTCAAAGGCGCGCGCCTGACGGACGTGCGCATCACGCAGGCGAGCCTGCACAACGCGTACCTGCAGATCATCAAGGAGAGTGACCATGTCGCAGCTTAAGCAACTCGGGGCAATGACCCGACTGAACATCCGCCTGCAGCTCACCGACCCGGCACCCACGCTGATCCTGACGGTCATCCCCCTCGTCTTGATTCCCTTCATGATGCCGGCGTTCAAGTCGATGCTTCTGGCCGACGGCTACACGGGCGTCACCGGCGCCGAGCAGGCCGTCCCGTCGATCGCGATCCTCTTCTCGTTCCTGGCCGTGCAGAACATCATCGGCTCGTTCTTCAACGAGCGCTCGTGGGGCACGTGGGAGCGCCTCGCGGCCTCCCCCACCTCGCGCGCGTCCATTCTGACGGGCAAAGCGCTGGTCGCCTTCCTCATGCAGACCGTTCAGATCGCGGTTGTCCTCGCGCTCGGCGCTCTCATTTTCGGCTATCGGCCGACCGGATCCCTCGTCGCACTCGCCGCGATTCTCCTCAGTTTCTCGGCGGTTCTGTCGGCGCTCGGCGTCGCGCTCGCGCTGTGGTCGCGCAGCCGCGACGCGGCCCTGTCGTTGTCGAACATCATCGGCATGCTGGCGGCGGGAATCGGCGGGTCTTTCTCCACGGTCTCCTCGTTCCCCGATTGGGCGCAGCACGCCGCGCGCCTGTCCCCCGCGTACTGGGCGATTACCGCGATTCACGAGGTGAGCCTGGACGGGGCAAGCCTGTCGGACGTCGGGGCGCGGATCGGCGTCCTGTGGGGTTTCTTCGCCGTGATCGCGGGGCTGGCACTGGTACAGTTCCGTTATCACAGGGAGTAACGTCCATCGAAGCGGAGAGTCCATGCCGTCGTCACGCCAGCGCGCACTATCGCGAGACATCATCTTGTCGACCGCGCTCGACCTGGTGGACGAGGAGGGACTCTCCGCTTTGTCTCTGCGGTCCTTGGGAAAGCGCCTCGGCGTCTCCCAGGCCGCCTTTTATCGCCATTTCCCCGACAAGGCGGCGCTCCTGGAGGGCATCGCCGAGCAGGTCTGGCGACTCACGTTCGAGTCCTTCCTGGACCGCGTCGACGACGGAACGGTCGGCGTGGCGGCAACACCGACGAACGAGGCATCGGTACCGACCGAGGGCGCCCCGGCCTCGCCCCTGCTGACCTACATGCGCGCCTACGCGCACTGCCTGGCCTCCACGCTGCGTTCCCACCCGGGCGCGGTCATGCTGCTGCTCACGCACCCGATGTCGACGCCCGAGCAGCTTGCGCTCCTGGCGCGCGTGTTCGTGACGCTCGCACGGCGCGGTTTCACGCCGAACGCGGACATGCTGGGGCTGGTCAACGCCGTGTCGATCTACACGACAGCCTTCGTCGCCGCCGAGGTCGTCCCGCCCGTGGGCGGCTCCCCCGAGCAGCCGGTCGACCTGTCGGCCGCGAGCGCCGCACTCGACCCCGAGGACGCGCAGGCCCTGCGCCCGCTCATCGAGGACCTCCTGGACGGCCGCTACGACTTTAACGCGCAGTTTGAGCGGGGCCTCGAGGCGATCCTGCGCGGCTGGCACTGAGGCTAACGGACCAGTTCCTCAACCTCACGGACGATGCGCGCGGCTCCGCCGAGCGAGGACAGTTCCGCGCGCAGTCCTCGGATTCCCGAGGTCAGGGCGGGTTCATCGACGAGGCGTCGGGCAGCGCGCGCGATGAGCGCCGGCTGGGAAACGCGCACGGTCAGGCCGCAACGCGCGTTTTCCACGGCCTCGGCGTTGAATTGGCGCTCGAAGACGCGCCCCGGGACGATGACCTGCGGGACCCCATAAGACAGGGCGTCCATCATCGAGTTTTGCCCGCCGTGGTGCACGAAGACGCGGGCGCGTGGCAGGAGATCGGCGACGTCGAAGCGGGGCGCGCAGCGCACCGTGTAGTCGCCTGAGGCGTGGATAGCCTCGGGCGCTCCCGCGACGTACACGTCGCATCCGAGGGCTTCGGCGACCTCTCGCCCGGCACGCACGGCCACGCCCGCGGGGACGCTGCCCGCGCCGAGGTAAACGAGGGCGCAGTCGCGAGGCTTACCTGTGGGGGCGGGTGGCTCGTCCAGGAACCCGCAGTAGACAGCCCGCTCCCCTGCCCGCGGTTCCAGGGTCGGGCAGCTCAGGATGAAGCGGCGCCTCATCCCCTCCAGGATTGTCAGGGACGAGGCCGGGGCGGGGATGCCCATCTCGCGCAGCAGGCGTCGAATCCCTGCGGATTTGCGCGGGTTGGAAGCGTAGGAGGGGGTCGTCGGCTGCGAGCCGCTGCCCACGCACGGGATGCCCTCGGCGCGGGCGGCGATGACGGCAGCGAGGCTGAATTCCGAGTAGACGACGTCGGGGCGGATGGCTCGCATATGGGCGCGGAGCGCGTCGACGGCGGCGCGCGTGTAGTGCTCGTCGAGGGCACCGGTCAGCCAGAGGACCTCCTCGAAGCTGCGCACAGGCTTGCGACCCATGAGGCCGAGGCGCGAGGCCAGGGGGAAGGTGTGGCGCGCGATGGCCTCGGGAAGACCGAGAGGCGAGGGCACCGGAATCTCGAGCGTCGGAGCAACGGGATTGGCACAGTTGCCGTCGTCTCCCCACGCGAGCACGACCTCATGGCCAGCGTCGCGGAACGCACGTGCGACGCGCTGCGCGCGCGACCACGGCCCGCCCATCCGCGAGCGCGCCACCATGGGAACGACGAGAACCTTCACAATTCAAGGGTACGCGGACCACAGGCTCTTCAAAACACGGACAGGTAAGCTAAGCGTGGTCACCATCCGAACCCACGCGAGGAGGCATTCATGGACAAGCGAGATCGCATCCGAGGGGCAATGATCGGCTGCGCCGCTGGAGACGCGCTGGGCTACCCGGTTAAAGTGCTATCAGAGGCCGCGATCGTCGAACGCTACGGCCTGCGCGGGATCACCGCCTACGACTTGGACGAGAACGGAACCGCGTGCTTCACCGCGGACACGCAGCTCATGCTGATCAGCGCAAATGGGATCCTCTTCGCTCACACGCGAGGGGCCCTGCGCGGGATCATGGCCCCTGTGTACCAGTATTTCGACGCTTTCTACATGGACTGGTACCGGTTGCAGACAACCGAACGCGCATCCCGAAGTCGGGTGGGATGGATTAACGCCTACCCTGCCCTGTCCGCGAAGCGCGCCCCTTCTCCCACCTCCATGAGGGTCTTTAGTTCCGACAAGTTCGGCTCGATGGACGAGCCCGTCAACGATTCCAAAGGCTCCGGATGCCTGCTGCGGGCCGTCCCCATCGGCCTGTCCTACTCCGACGACCCCGCCTATATTCTCGACTTGGCGGCAAACACGGCGGCCCTCACGCACGGCAACGAAGTTGCCTGGGTGGCATCGGGGGTACTAGCCCTCATCATCTCACTCATCATTCACCAGGAGCTCTCCATCGCCGAGGCCGTCAACGAAACACTGAAGTCTCTGGACAAGTCCTTCCCCGATTCCCGCAAGGCCGTGCACGAACTGTTGTCCTCCATCTGGTCCGCCAGGCCGCTTGCTACCTCAGCCTCAAGCGACCTGGATGCCATCCACGCCCTCGGCGAGGGGTGGGTCGCCAACGAGGCCCTGGCAATTGGCATCCTCTGCGCACTACGCTACGAGAACGACATCGCGGGAGCGATGACGTTCGCCGCCAACCACGGCGGAAACTCCAACGCCACAGCGGCAATCGCGGGAATGCTCGTCGGAGCACGAATCGGTTTCAATGCGATCCCCGACAGGTTCGTTGACAGGCTCGAACTCGTCGACGTCATCCTCGAGCTGGCCGACGACGTCACCACGGATTGCCCAATGTCCGATTGGGGCCCGAGTAATCCTGTGTGGGAACACAAGTACATCTATGAAGACTACGCCTATTGGCGCAGGCGCACCCCGGAGGCCAAGGAAGACAAGGAAGACAAGGAAGGCGAGGCCAAGCAGACTGACTAGTCCAGCGACCCTGTGGAGCTACAACTCCAGCCTCATGTGCACGAGCTCCTGGTAGCCAGCGGCCGCAGACCGGTAGCCTCGGGGGTTGCGCCCATACTCCTCGAACCCCGCGCGCCGATAGAGGGAGACCGCGCGTTGATTGTCAGCCACTACCTCGAGCTCGAGTTGGACATAGCCCGCCCGGCGCGCACAGTCGATGCACGATTCCACAAGTACTCGGCCGATCCCCAGTCCCCAATACTCCTGGAGCACGCTGATCCCGAAACGCGCCCGGTGCGCAACCTTGCGCCGACTGCGCACTGCTGAAACTCCTGCGCTCCCCACGATCCACCCGTCGATGACGGCGACGAGCTCGACCTCATTGCCACTGCGTTCTGCTTCTTCCAGAGAGCAGGCCTCTTGCTCGTCGTCGACGCTCTGCTCATCCGGGTAGGACAGCAGGTAGTCGGTCTCCGCATGGGTACGTTGCGTGGTCTCACGCAACGCGCGGGCGTCCGAGGCAACGGCGTTCCTCACGAGGAGTTCCAGCCCGCACTTTAATTCCACCGCCCTGACATACCTCATTGTCGGCCCCCCTATCCCCTAGGAATTAGCCAAATTATTGTCGATGTGGACAATCCACAAACCCGCACGGGGACTCCCCTGGCGCTCGAGCACGCCTTCTTCCTTGAGCTGTGCGACGATGCGCTCAGCGCTCCTCTTCGAGCACCCAAGGTGCTGCGCGAGCTGGGCGACGGTGGAGCGCGTGTTGTCACGGAAGAAAGCGAGCGCGCGGGCTCGCTCCGCGTCCGCTGCACTCTCTGGCTGTGCGTACGGAAGTATGGCTTCCCTGATTGCTTCGAGCATGAACTCCACGAAACTCTCACACGAACCGTTCGCACCCGAGCGGGCCAAGGCCTTGTAATAGTCCGCCTGCCGCCTCCTGATCGCGGACTCAACGGGCAACCACGCCAACTCCGAACGCCACCTAGACAGGAGCAGAGTCTGCCAGAGACGTCCCGTCCGCCCATTCCCGTCAGAAAAGGGATGACAGAACTCGAACTCGAAGTGAAAGACACACGAAGCGAGCAGCGGGTGCATACGCGTCGTACGCAGCCACTCGAAGAGGCCTCCCATGACCTCGGGGACGTAGGCCGCCGGAGTCCCCGCATGGATGAGGGTATCTCCGTTGAACACGCCGACATTGCCCGACCGAAAGCGCCCAGCATCGGGGACGAGGCCACCCATCATCACGCGGTGAACGCATAGCAGATCCTCTAGCGAATGAGGATCGAGCTCAGGAATAAGGTCGTAGGCGGCGCGCGCGTTTTCGACTTCGAGGATGTCGCGCCGGTCTCCGAGAACCCGCTTGCCGTCGATAATCGCGCTCACCGCGCGCTCATCAAGCTTGTTGCCTTCGATGACGAGGGAGGAATAAATCGTCTGGATCCGCAGCTCGCGACGCAGTGTCGGGCTGGTCGACAGAGGGGCTTGAGGCGACAGCATGCCGACGAGCTCAGCGATCTCCATGCACAGTGCATCGATGAGGTCGGTGCGTTCAAATGACGGTTTGTAGGCCATGACCACCCCCTATTACCGCCATAATTATACCGCCACTGGCGGTAATCAAGGAGCAGTACCCACAATTAGCACCACCCGCTAGAGACAACACCATTGCACATTGACATCAGAGAGAACTAGAATACATTGTATTCAGCTCTAGGAGGCCACCATGCCCACCATGACCATGCGCCTTGACGAAGCAGACGCCGAAGTCGTGCGCAAGTACGCCGAATTTGAAGGAAAAACAATTTCCGACTTCGTCCGAGATGCCGTCTTCGAGAAGATCGAGGACCAGCAGGACCTTGCAACTCTGCGCGAGGCGATCGCTGCAGACAACGGCGTTCGCTACACCCACGAGCAGGTACTCGCGCAGCTGGGCCTGTAAATGTCCTACCACGTCGAGTACAGCGACGCAGCCCTCAAGCAACTGAAGAAAATGGACCGATTCAACGCGCGACTCATTACGTCATGGATCGGCAAAAACCTCGAGGGCTGCTCCAACCCCCGCATCCACGGCAAAGGCCTCAGCGCCAACCGATCAGGCGAGTGGCGCTACCGGATCGGCAACTACCGCGCCCTGTGCATCATCGAGGATAACCGCCTCATCATCGAAGTCTTTTCCGTCGGACACCGCCGACACATCTACCAGTGATCACCCGGCCACACCGACGTCATCCAGCATTACCGCCAGATTTATACCGCCACTGGCGGTAATCGCGTGACTATCAAGGAGAGCTGACCGATAAACGGCAGGAGGCCTCGTCGATTGACGAGGCCTTGGCCGGGAGAGCGCATCGGGTTCAGTCGGTCCCATGAAACGCCCAGGCGCGACCGCGCACGCCGCGCGCGATGTAGCTGGCCCCCGCCAGGGTCAGGGCGAGACCGAGGCCAGTGTAGAAGAAGGCGATGAACCAGTCAGGGAAGAGCCCTGCGGCGCGCATGCCGATACCAAACGACATCATGATCGCCATCATCATGTAGCTCTTGCGGTCAAAGAAGCGGACAACGTGGTGACGCTCCCCCTCCAGGTCGGCGATGCGCTGGGCGTTCTTCTGAACGAGCTTGCTGAACATGGGGTGGAAGGCGCAGAAGATGGCGACCGCGCCGCCCGCGAGCGCAAGGAGGACGATCGCGGCGAGGCCGCGCACGTCGATGGCCGCGCGCACGCCGAGGATCGCGACGTTCAGGCCGGCGAGCAGCCAGACGATGCCGGCGACGGCGATGAGGGGCTGTTTCTTGATGCGGAATCGACTCATGACTTTGTTTCCTTTTCGTGTGCGGTATCGTCGTACAGGGCGGCGTCGAGGAGGGCGAACAGAGTCTCGCACTCGCCGCCATCCATGAGCGAAGCGAAAATACTGCGCAGCACGTAGCGACACAGGGCCTCGGCGCTCATGGGACCGACGAGCCGGGAGCGAACCACGGCCTCGTCCGCGTCGAGGACGCGCCCGAGCCCGCGCTCGATGTGGGCGAGCATGGGGGCGCGCACGGCCTCGAGGGCTTCCTGTTCTGCGCTGGGGAGGCGGCGCATCTCGGCGAACCAGTCGACGCTCATGTCGGCGCGCGCGGCGCACAGGGCCTCGCGGAAACGCCGCAGGTAGGAGGTGAAGCGCTCACCCGGGCGCACGGCGCACAGCTCGTCGGAGAGGTTCTCTTCGAAGAAACGGGTGAGCACGGCTGCGGTCAGGTCTGCCTTGGTTGGGAAGTAGCCGTAGACCGAGCCGACCGCGATGCCGCACGCGGTGGCGACCTTGCGCACGGAGAGCGCGGAGATGCCGTCGCGCGAGGCGATGGCGTAGGCCTGGCTGACCAGTTTCTCGGGGTCGATCACTTGTTTGGGCACGGCTTCCTCTTGTCCTACTACCTACGACAATCCATAATGAACAGTGTTCAGTATAGGCCTGAGCAAGCCCTCGTCAATCGCAGAACCGAGGGATACAGCGCTCCTGACGCCAACTCGTCACATGTCACACGCCTACACGCGACCGTCGTCAGGCATGCCTTCCCGGGATGACTATAGGCTGACAAGCAGCGGCGTCCGCGCAGCTCGACTACCGCACTGCCGTTCCAGCGCACGCCTCTGATGAGAACGAAGGAGCTCACATGGACCTCATCACCCTGAACAACGGCGTCACCATCCCCCAGGTCGGCCTCGGCACTTACCTGCTGGAGCCGGACGACGCACAGTCGGCTGTCACCTACGCGCTGGACAACGGCTACACGCTGATCGACACGGCGAACGTCTACGTGAACGAGCGCGCCGTCGGGCGCGGAATGCGCGCGTCCTCGAAGGCGCGCGAGGAAGTTTTCCTCGAGACGAAGCTCTGGCCGTCGTTCTTCGAACGCGCCAGCGCCGTCGACGAGACGCTCGAGCGCCTGGGCACGGACTACATCGACCTGATGATCCTGCACCAGCCCGCCGGCGATACCGTCGCGGGGTACCGCATCCTCGAGAAGGCGCATAAGGAAGGCAAGATTCGCGCGATCGGCCTGTCGAACTTCGACGTTGCCCAGACGCAGCGCATCCTCGACGAGTGCGAGGTTATCCCCGCGATCAACCAGGTCGAGTGCCACCCCTACTTCCCGCAGACGGAGCTCAAGGAACTCCTCAAGGAGCACAACATCGCGCTGCAGGCGTGGTACCCGCTGGGCGGACGCGGCAACGACTCGATCATGACCGAGTCCCTCGTCCAGGGCCTCGCCGAGAAGCACGGCAAGTCCCCCGCCCAGGTGCTGCTGCGTTGGCACATCCAGCAGGGACACATCGTGATCCCGGGCTCGAAGACGCCGTCGCACATCGCTCAGAACATCGACCTGTTCGACTTTGTGCTGACCGACGAGGACATGGCCCAGATCGATTCCCTCGACAAGGGGAAGCCGTTCTTCGAGCACAACGACGAGGTCTTGGCCGGGTTCCTCGCATACGTGCCCGACGTGGAGGGCCAGAAGTAGTCCCACTACCGCGCACTGAGCTGAACGCACGACTATTTCGGTAGCGACACCAGGCGCACATAACGAGGCCTACCCTGCCAGGCGGGGTAGACCTCGTTACACGACAGCGATGTTATAGTCATCGCGAGCCAATGAAGCCCTATGAAGAAAGCTGCTCATGGACAGAGTCGCACGCATCGCCGCACCGCTCCGGCCAACGCGTAGGACGCCTATCCCTCCATGTTCGCCGCGGTCACTCCATCGGCCAGAGTTCCGTACGCGGTGACGCAGTGGCCGAAGAACATATCGTCGTCATCGAAGTATGCGGAAAATGAACCGTCCGGATCCATCGCGATGCTGCGCAGCTCGATCCGGCGAGCGAAGCTCTCTTCCGTAATCTCGGGGACCTCCTCGTCGGCGGACTCGCGCCACTCGCACGCAAGTTCGGTCAGCTCACGTGCGGCGCTCGTGCGCATGTCACGGTCCCAGCGATCCTGCTCCACCAGCATCACCTTCATCGCCCGCCTGGCATCGGCCCAGGTGTCCTCATCCGCCACATCAACCTCGAGCACCAAGAAGATCTGCTCACCGCGCCACAGGACCTCCCCCTCGAACGTGTCGAGATCCTTGTCGAGAGTGAGTTCTCCGAGCACCTCGTCGGTCACCACGACCGGCCTGCGGTATTCGGCCAGCACCTCTTCCAGGGCGGGGCACGGGGGATCCTCTTCCAGGACCTCAACGATCAGGAACTCGTTCTGCGAGGAGGCGGTCACGCCCTCGGGAACCTCGTGCGGAATCTTCTTGCGGGCCTTGAGGCGGCACACCGCCTCCCGACGGAAGCGATCGAGGATTCCTCCGGCATCGTGCTCCTCGTCGCTGACGGGATAGACGATCCGGCCGTCACCCGTGTGCAGCGCGCCGGTCTGGCAGTCCACATACGCAATGAAGTAGTGCGAGACGTCCCAGAATCCGCTCCTCTTGCCCGCCCCGCCACCGCCGGCGAGCAGGACGAGGATCTCCCTAGCCTCGTCCTCAAAGATGCGCTCCCATTCGGCCTGCGTCATGTTGTTTTGCGAGCGCATGTATTCGAGCAGATCCACGTGCCATCCTCCTTGATTCGGGGTTGCCGCTTCGTTACGACGAACCCTACTCCACCACAAGCATCGCGACGGCCGGATCGACAAGACGCCCCGGCCTCGTCCCACGAATCAGGGACGAGGCCGGGGACACCGACAGCAAATCAGCCCATCTAAGCTCATATAGAACCCAAACCGTACCCGGTTCGGGCCTATAATAGAGGTATCGAAAGGAGCGACCATGCCGACGATGCCCCGCACAGCTGAGGTGAAGACCCGCACGACCGCACAGATTAAGGCCGATGCCGCAGCCGTCTATGCACGCTGGGGAATTAGCCTCTCGGACGCAATCAACATCTTCCTCGCGAAGTCGATCGAAGTCGGAGGCCTCCCCTTCGACATGCGCCCCGAGACTCCTACGTTCGACGGACTCGAGCGCTACGCCTACCGCCCCACGATGGACTCAAACGGCGTTGCGCAGCTCCCGGGAGACTGGGATGACGGCGACTGAGGGAGCACCCACACCATGGGAGATCTGGCACGCGCGCTTTAGCTTCGACGACCGCGGCTATAAGTTTCGCCCCGTCCTAGTTCTAGCTCACTCACCCACCGGGTTCCTGACTGCGATCATCACCAGCTTTACACTCAATTCACGAACAAATTCCTACGCTCTCCAGAACAGGGTGAAACGTTAGCGTAATGAATCTACAGCTCCCGCAGTATGTCACTTAGCTTTCTCGAAAAGATCTCAAGACCTTCTTTATCATCATGATATGAAAATACGCGCCTCGAGCTGAAATCGAAAGGTAACTTGCCAATCGGACCCGCATGAATCAGAATCGGCTTCTTTCCAAGCCCATCCGCAAATCCGAGTTCATACAGCACGTTCGAATTAAGATCAGTAAGATCAACAATCACCCCATATGAAGAGCGAATAAGATTCCTAACATCATCTGGAATATCGGTTGGAGTGTTGAGTTCATCAACACGACGCGCAGTCTTCCCTACCGCTTCAACCCCATTCCGAATAGCCTCAAACACTGGATCCACGGAGTGATGCCCTCTATTAAAAGGCATCATCACTGCAATCATTGTTTCATCAATGGGCAAAGATTGGACCTCTTTCGCCGCTCCCGGAAAACCATCTCCAAGCAAAATACGAAATGGATCCCCTTCAAAAACACTCCAACGTGTACGATGACCAACCCACTCCAGTTGCCTCGGAGTATAGCTCTTATCCCCCAAAACCTGTTTCTCAATCAATAAATCTGAGGAAAATTGAAGAATCGGATTCTTCATTGTCGGACACATAGATGGAGCGTCGATATACCCGATACGTGCAATTTGCTTCCCAGTATCCGGCCCAAACTCTTTCACCATAATAGTAGGCAAATCACAGAGCGCTTCCAGATCCGGTTCGTCATCGCACGTAAATCGCTGCCTGATAGCACGGTTCGTATTCTCGAACATCCTGTCGGATTCAATCTCTCGAGATTCATCATACCTAATGATGAGATTAAAATACATGACTACTCCCACTTAATAGTTAAAAAGTTTCGTATTTTCTTCAGTTTCAATTCCAGTTCGCCATTTTTCGGAATTTTGCGCTGCATGAAACTAAATTCTCGAAAATCCATGTTGTCATATTTCTATCACGAGGCATTTTGATATGACAGACGGTGGCAAAGGTAGCGGGTGGCTTGCAGGCCCGCAGGTGTGAGACCTCCAAACCGCCTGAAGATTTGTCGGGGCAGGGCGGGGTAGAGCGGTCATTGCAAACCCTCCCCTAACCTCTATAGCGTGAACAGTTGGATTACATCTTTAACGAGCTTCTCTGTTCTCGCTGTGATTGCTGCTTCGTCCCAATCGTTTCTTGAAGCAATATCTTCGTTGATCTTCAAGCCGTTGAGGTAGCCAACAGGGTTGCCATCTTTATCCTTCCTGAACTTCTTTTCCTGGAAGGAAAGATTGCTCAAGGTTGAGTTGTAACCAGTCAAAGTTAGGTTGCCGAGCTCATGGACATGATCGTTCTGAATCTGGGCGGCGAGCGCCTTGTCTCCACCGGCAATCATGGTGACCCAAGCGTCAGGTAGGTTCTTCCCCTGGGGAAGAACGTGTTCGATGGTCCAAACGTATGTACCAGAAGGAACGCGCTCCCAAAGGCCCTTCATCTCCTTGGTAACCGACGGCGTAGCCAAGCTCGTCAAAATGAACCTAGCCGTGTCAGGATTGGATTCATAAAGCGGGCCTGCAAGCATCTCGGCAAATCGATTATCGTCTGCCGAGACCGCCAGAAGCTTGGCGCGCACGAACTGCACGAGATCGTCACCAGTTTTCTTTTCATCTTCGATGCCCTCAACGATGTTGATGAAGATCCTGGTAAGGTCGCGCGTTGGAGGAGCGTCGGTAAGGTTACGCCTTACGAAGAACTTGACCAAAAGATCATTTACCTGGACCAGATGCTGATCCGTGAGCGAAAGGCTGTCCGCTCTCCGCATCAAGTGGAGCAGGAGCACATACGAGGGAACGCCCTGAATCCTTGAAAGGTTCATAAGCGACTCTTCCAAGTCGCCAGAGATGCCATCCGTGTCCACAAGCGCGATCTTCGTGTACTCCTCCGCGTTCTTGAGCAACCAATCGAGCATGCCGGCTGCATCGTTCTTAATCTGCTTCTCGTAGATGTGGAGGAGGTTTGACCTGGTTGCTACGGCTCCGAGAGGGTACTGAGCGGTTCCGGTGATGAACGGCTTGTTCACCTCTCGCCTGAACGCAGCGTATGCCTGTCTGAAGAAGCGCTCCTGAGTCTTGTAGTCCTCTCCAAGCAGGGAGAGCATGCGCTGCCACTGGTTGAAGTGGTCGTTCAGGTCCTCCTCGGTTGCGTCCTTAAAGCTGGAGAGCAGGGTGTTCTTGATGAGGTCAACCGCGCTCAAGGCCTGGCCCCTATTGTTAAGGGACTCGAACAGGGTATAGGCCTCGGATGCGTTGGAAACGCTGATCTGGACTATCACTGCGGAAAGCACTTTGTCGAGGAAGTTGCTGAAGGCCTCGTAGGCGTTGTTCGGGTGGGTTCTCTCAGGCGCTTCGACCATGGCCTCTAGTCGGGACTCGAAGTATGCGTATGCCTTATAGATCTTCCTGTTGCCTGCGTACTTGGGCCTCGTGTCCTTAATTTGATTGGAGACCCGCTCTCCCATGAGAGCCCTGTAGTCTTGGAGGTTCTTGCCTTGGACCTGGGGAACCACGCGCGTCTGCCCCTTGGACTTCTTCATGATGAGGCGGTTCTTGAGGTTGATGAGTTCGACGTTGACCTCATCTTCGTCCTCCTCGGCATCATCTTTGTGCTTGCTGAGCTGGTCGTACAGTGCAGCAAGCAGCAAACTGACGGTGGTGAGCCTCTGCTGGCCGTCGATAAGCTCGCATTGGGTCACGCCCTTTTCTGCGTTGTAGCCATGGTCGATGACGATGATAGAGCCGAGGAAATAACCCTTGTCATTGTCGGAAATGTCGTCGAAGAGGTTCTCCCAGTCGCGCTTGGCCCAGGTGTACTCGCGCTGGTAGCGAGGCACATTAAACATGAGGGGTGAGTCCGTAGAGAATAGCTCGCCGATAGTCGGTTTGATTACGTCGTTGATCAACGAGATCACTCCTATTGGCCTGGTCTGGTTTTGTGGACCGGGTGTTGTGAGGGTTGTTTGTTGTTATTGGTGGTGTTGTGCCCATTGGCGTGCGTACTGGTTGGGTGAGAACCAGCCTAGCGCGCTGTGGGGGTGCTCTTCATTGTAGCGCTGGGACCAGGCGCCGATCAGGGCGCGCGCATGATCGGGCCCATTGAACATGTTGTCCTCGAGGAGTTCGTCGCGCATGCGGTTGTGCAAGGACTCCACGAATCCGCCCAGCCACGGCTGGCCCGGGGGTATGAATGCTTGGAACGTGTCGTGCTCGCTGGCCCAGCGTCCCACGGCTGCGGCGATGAATTCAGGCCCGTTATCGGCACGCAGCACCTGGGGTGCACCATGTGCCAAGGCAGCCAGGTCAAGCATTTCGATCACGTCGACGGCTCCCATGCGCCGCTCAACGTGCAAAGCCAGGTGCTGGCGCGTGAACTCATCAATGACGTGACAGACCTTCAAGACACGCCCCTTCCAGTCCGAGTCGAACTGGAAATCAATGGCCCACACCTGCCCAGGAGCGCTAGCCCGCACCAGGTGCTGTAGGTGCGGCGCGGTGCGGGGCTTGTGGGCTTTGCGCGGGCACCCGCGCAAGACGCTGAGAAAACCCCTCCCTGGCCGATCAGGTGGCTTTGCCGTGAGTCGCATACGAAACGAAACTCAGCGGCACGTTGCAGCACTTAAAAGCGCAGGTCAAAGCCCTATCTTCCTACTCCCACTCGATGGTGGCCGGGGGCTTGGAGGTCACGTCGAGGACGACGCGGTTGACCTCGGGCACCGAGTTGGTGATGCGCGTGGAGATGCGGGCCAGGACGTCGTAGGGCAGGCGCGTCCAGTCGGCCGTCATCGCATCCTCGGAGGACACGGGGCGCAGCACGATCGGGTGGCCGTAGGTGCGGCCGTCACCCTGGACACCCACGGAACGGACGTCGGCGAGCAGGACGACCGGGCACTGCCAGATCTCCTGATCCAGGCCGGCCGCAGTGAGCTCCTCGCGGGCGATCAGGTCGGCGGCGCGCAGGATGTCCAGGCGCTCGCGCGTGACCTCGCCGATGATGCGGATGCCGAGGCCGGGGCCCGGGAAGGGCTGACGGTTCACCAGGTAGTCGGGCAGGCCCAGCTCGCGGCCGACCGCGCGCACCTCGTCCTTGAAGAGGGTACGCAGGGGCTCGACCAGCTCGAAGGTCATGTCCTCGGGCAGGCCGCCCACGTTGTGATGGCTCTTAATGTTGGCCGCGCCCTCACCGCCGCCAGACTCGACGACGTCGGGGTACAGGGTGCCCTGGACGAGGAACTTCACCTCGCCGCCAGCGGCGCCAACCTCTTCGATGACCTGCTTCTGAGCGGCCTCGAAGGAGCGGATGAACTCGCGGCCGATGATCTTACGCTTCGCCTCGGGCTCGGTGACGCCGGCCAGGGCGGACAGGAAGCGCTCGGACTCGTCGCACGTGATGACGCGGATACCCATGCCGCGCGCGTAGTCGTTCTCCACCTGCTCACGCTCGCCCGCGCGCAGCAGGCCGTGATCGATGAAGAAGCAGGTCAGCTGATCGCCGACAGCCTTGTGCACGAGCGCCGCGGCCACGGAGGAATCCACGCCGCCGGACAGGGCGCAGATGACCTGCGCGTCGCCGACCTGCTCGCGGATCTTCTCGACCTGCTCATCCACGATCGAGCCAGCGGTCCACGTGGGCTTGATCCCCGCACCCTCGTACAGGAAGTTCCTCAGCGCGTTCTGACCGAACTGGGAGTGGCCCACCTCGGGGTGCCACTGCAGGCCGTAGAGGCGACGCTCACGCGACTCGAAGGCTGCGACGGGGGTCTCGGTGGTCGACGCGGTGACGGTGAAGCCCTCGGGCGCGCCCTGGACGGCGTCGCCGTGGCTCATCCACACGATCTGGTCGTCAGGAGTGCCGCCGAACAGGCAGGAGTCACCGGCAACGGTGGCCTCGGTGTGCCCGTACTCGCGGGTGCCCGTGCGACCCACGGTGCCACCGAGGGCGTGGGCCATCGTCTGGAAGCCGTAGCAGATGCCCAGGACGGGCACACCGGCCTCGAAAATCGCGGGATCGACGGAGGGCGCACCCTCCTCGTACACGGAGGACGGGCCGCCGGACAGGATGATGGCGGCGGGCTCCTTGGCGAGCATGTCCGCCACGCTCATGGTGTGAGGGACGATCTCGGAGTAGACGTTGGCCTCACGCACGCGGCGCGCGATCAGCTGGGCATACTGTGCGCCGAAGTCGACGACGAGGACGGGATGCATGTCAGAAGCGTTCACCCTCCCCATGCTACCCGCGCTCACCCCGCCCCGTCGCGCTCCATTACGCATGTCACCACGGCGCAGCCCGGATACGACGACGGCCCCGCCCCCACAGAGGGACGAGGCCGACTCTCGTTGCGCTGGAGCGCTCGGCTCAGCGGAAGATGGAGCGCAGCACCGGAAAGGCGCCGGTGGCCACGGCGGCCTTCAGCAGGTCGCCGATGATGAAGGGCACGAAGCCCTTCATCAGACCCTGCTCGATCGTCATGTGCGCGAAGGGGATCATCCAGGCCAGGCCCAGGATGTACACAGAGAACAGGGACACGACGGCGGTCGGCGCCATGGTGAGGACGCGGCGGTCGGCGCCGCGCTGGGCGGCCAGGCCCGCGATCGCGGCGACGAGGAGGTAACCGAGGATGTAGCCGAAGGACGCGAAGGCCCAGCCGACGTTCGTGCCAGTGAAGACCGGGGCGCCCGCAACGCCGAGGAGGGCGTACGCGGCGACGGAGACGAGGCCTCGGCGCGCACCGAGGGTCGCACCGACCGAGAGAGCACCAAGCGTGCCGAGCGAGACGGGCACAGGCGTGAAGGGCAGCGGGACCGAGATACGGGCCAGCACGATCATGGCGATCGTACCCGCGGCGATCAGGGCAATCTCGCGAACGATCGTGCCGCCGAGGCGGTCGGCGAGGACGCGGTTCTCGCGCGCGGCGACGGGGGAAGCGGTCAGGGCGGTCATACGACACCTTTCAACTGGGCCAACGGCCTTTAATTCAATACTTGAACGATATGCTGTGTGCCACTCCCTGTCAAGCACACCCGAGCACATCACAGGGGGCGAGCGCCACACCGGCGCTCGCCCCCTGGAGCCCATGAACGGGAATGATCAGTGCGCGAAGTGGCGCGTCCCCGTCAGGTACATCGTGATGCCCGCGGCATTCGCCGCGTCAATCGACTCCTGGTCACGCACGGAACCACCGGGCTGGACAACGGCCTTCACGCCCGCATCGATCAGCACCTGCAGTCCGTCCGCGAAGGGGAAGAACGCATCGGACGCGGCAACCGCGCCGATGGAACGCTGCTCGGGAGCCTCGGCCACAACCTCGGACGCGCGAGCGCCGCCCGCACTGTCCACGTTGGATGCCGCCGCGTCACCCGTCGAACGCGAACCGAGCGTGTTCGCGCGCTCAACCGCCAGCTTGCACGAGTCCACGCGGTTCACCTGGCCCATGCCCACGCCCACAGAGGCGCCATCCTTGACCAGCAGAATCGCGTTCGAACGAACCGCACGCACCGTGCGCCACGCGAACTCCAGGTCCGCCAGCGTCGCCTCGTCGGCGGGAGCGCCAGCCGCGAGCGTCCAGTTCTCCGGGGAATCGCCGGGCGCGTCGATGTCGTCGCGCTCCTGGACCAGCAGTCCGCCGCTGATCTGCTTGAACTCGTACGAGCCGCGAGCCGGGGGCTCCACCTGCAGGACGCGCAGGTTCTTCTTGGCACTGAGCACCTCGAGCGCGCCTTCCTCGTAATCGGGGGCCAGCACGACCTCGGTGAAGATCGGGACGATCTGGCGAGCAAGCTCCACGCTCACCGGGCGATTCACGGCGATCACACCGCCGAACGCCGACACCGGGTCGCAGGCGTGCGCCAGGCGGTGCGCCTCGGCCACATCATCAGCCACCGCGATGCCACAGGGGTTCGCGTGCTTGATGATCGCCACGCAGGGACGCTCATGATCGTAGGCGGCGCGCAGAGCAGCGTCGCCATCCGTGTAGTTGTTGTAGCTCATGGCCTTGCCATGCAGCTGGCGCGCGTTCGCGATACCCGGCACCAAGGCCTCGTCGTCGGCCTCCTCATCCTCGAAGGACTCGTCGATCTCACGGTAGACGGCCGCGCCCTGATGCGGGTTCTCGCCGTAACGCAGGGACTCCACGCGCTCAAACGCGTCGGCCACGAAGACGGGCATACCCGAGGCCTGTCCCTCCCCCTCGGGGACCTCCACCACGTAGTCTTCCTCGGTCTGGTAGCCCAGCGACTCCAAGAACGCCGCGTCGGAGGCGTCCAGGTGGGTTTCGGCAGCCTCGTCGAGGGTCTCACGCACGTCCTCAAGATCCAGCTCGTCGGCAAACCAACCGGCGATCGCCAGGTCGTAGGTCGCCGTGTGCGCGAAGGCCTCGGCGGCCAGCTCGCGGCGCTGCTCAAGGGTGAAGCCCTCCCCCGCCGCAGCCTCGGCGACATCCGCGTAACGCTCCGGCGAGGTCACGACCGCGACCGACGGATGATTCTTCGCGGCAGCGCGCACCATGGACGGGCCGCCAATATCGATCTGCTCGACGCACTCATCGAAGGACGCGCCCGATGCGACCGTGTCCTGGAAGGGGTACAGGTTGCACACGACCAGGTCAAACGCCTTGATCCCCAGCTGCGCAATCTGCTCGCGATGCGCGGCCTTACGCTGGTCGGCCAGGATGCCGGAATGAATGAAGGGGTGCAGGGTCTTGACCCGGCCCTCGAGCACCTCGGGAAAACCGGTCACGTCGTCGACCGGGGTGACGGCCACGCCAGCCGCCGCAATGCGAGCGGCCGTGGAGCCCGTGGAGACGATCTCCACTCCAGCCTCGCCCAGCGCACGCGCAAGGTCCTCCAGGCCCGTCTTGTCATACACAGAAATCAGGGCCCGCTTAATCGGGCGCACGTCAATGGGTTCCAGGTTGTCCAGTGAGACGGACATAGTTCCTCCAGGTTGAGACCAAACCCAGGCGCCCAGGCGGGCGACGCCTCGCGGGAAATGCGGCCGCTCCCCGGTGGTCATCCACCCTCGCCAGTCGCGGCACCTCCCAGTCTAGTTCAGGCCCTCGCGCCGCGTCGCCCTCGTCTCGGGGTCATCCGCGTCACCTTCAACCTGCGCGGACTCATCGTCCACGGGCTCGTCCGCGGCCGTTTCGTCTGCCTCCTCGGGCATCTCGTCCGCTTCTCCCCCTTCGGCCACCGCTTCGAGATTCTCAGCCCCGGCCTCGTCCGTGCCTTCGGCCCCGGCGCTGTCCTCAGCGGAGTCGGAGGCCTCAGCCCAGGCCTCGTCAGTCGTCGAGGCGGCTGTGCCCACACGGGAGGCACGCTCGGCGGCGCGGCGACGCAAGGCCTCGCCCTCGTTGCGCACGCGGCCCGCGCCCTCGCCGAGGAGCGCGCGCGTCGTCGGGTGGGTCGCCAGGGCGATGATCAGCGCGGGCAGGGCGATCTCAAGCACGAGCGCCAAAGTCGCCCACCCGACGCGCGGCCCCATCGACGCCAGGCGCACGGAGCCCATGCTCATCGTCGCGCTCCACATCCACAGAGCCGTCACGGCCGCGACGATCAACGAGGCCAGAACACCCTGCGCGCTCTGGTGCAGCAGGTGCTCACGACGGAACGAACGCGCCGCGACGACGCCCAGGCCGACCCCCAGCGCGATCGGCGCGAGAACCACCCACATGCCGGGAGCCGTCTCCGGAACAGCACCCAGGAGCGGAATGGGCGGGATCGGACCAGTGCCCGCCACCGCGGGAGAATGCAGCGAATCCGTCGCCGTCAGGAAACCCGCACCCGACCACCACGAAGCCGCCCACGCCATGACCGTCGGCGCAAACGCCAGCTGGGCGCCGACAATAAACGCCGTATCCGCGCCCGAGGCCGCCCCCAGAATCTCCTGGATCCCAGCCATCCGACTCCACCCAGCCACAAGCGCAACGATCGACGCAACGAACGACGCGCCCACGAGTACCAGAACCGACAGGCCCCCCAACTTCAGGCCGCCCGAAATCCAGTGCTGCATCGTCGGAGCCTCGTGATCGCGCGCATACCTCGACGCAACAAACCAGACCGAGCCAATCAACGGGATCAGCACGCCGCCGATCGTGCCCGTCCACCAGTGCGCATGAGTGCCCGACGTGCCCGCGAGCAGCCAGGACGTCAAAAGAAAACCGGGCACAGCAAACAGCGCCGCACTGCGCGGGAAACCAGCCGTATTGCGCAGCAGGAGGCGCACGAGGACGATCAAGAGCGCGCCCACCAGCGTCGGGATCGCACGGTAATACACTCCCCCAACCACCGACGTACCGCCAATGACAGCCGCCCACAGGTCGCCGCCCAATCCGAGCGCGTCGCGCGGCGTCGTATCATTCATCCACGTATTCGAGCGCAGCGTCAGGTAGGCGATCATCGCGCACACCGTGATGAGCGCCCAGCCCGCGAAGGCTGCCTCAACACCCGCGATCACTCCGCGCGCCCACCCCTGCGGGACAGCAACACGGATCGTCGCCCGATCCGCCACGTACGTGGTCGTAGTCCGCCGGGGGCTGGGTACTTCTCTGATGCGCTCGCTCACAGGCCCATAGTGTCAGAATCGGCCCGGGGCCGCGACGCTGCGCGCCGACCCCGGGCCGATTCGTGCTGTGACGTTAGCGCGAGAGGATCTCTCGAGCGATCTGCGCCGTCTGCGAAGGAGTGCGACCCACGCGCACGCCCACGGCCTCGAGCGCCTCCGCCTTCGCGGCAGCCGTGCCGGACGAGCCCGACACGATCGCGCCCGCGTGACCCATCGTCTTACCCTCAGGCGCGGTGAATCCCGCGATGTAGGCGACAACGGGCTTCGTCATGTTCTCCTGGATCCACGCGGCCGCACGCTCCTCGGCGTCGCCGCCGATCTCACCGATCATGATGACGAGATCCGTATCGGGATCCGCCTCAAAAGCCGCCAGCGCATCGATGTGGGTGGTGCCCACGACCGGGTCACCACCGATGCCCAGGCACGTCGTGAAACCGAAGTCACGCAGCTCGTACATGAGCTGGTAGGTCAGCGTGCCCGACTTGGAGACGAGGCCGAGGCGGCCCGGTCCTGTGATATCCGCTGGGGTGATGCCCAGGTTCGCCTGTCCGGGCGAGATGATGCCAGGGCAATTCGGGCCGATCAGGCGCACGCCCGCCTCGAGCGCACGCTCAACGACGATGGTCGAATCCTGGACGGGGATACCCTCGGTGATGAGGACGATCGTCTCGATGCCCGCCTCGATGGCCTCGAGGGCCGCGCCCTTCGCGAATGCCGGGGGCACGAAGATGACGGAGGCGTTCGCGCCGGTGACCTCGCGGGCCTCGGCGACCGTGCCGAAGACGGGGACCTCAACCTGGCCGTCCGTGACCTTGTCGGCGCCCGGGCCGTAGCCCTGCACATCGAAGGTGACGGTCGTGCCGGCCTTGCGCGGATTCGTGCCGCCCACGATGGTCGTGCCCGAGCTGAGCATGCGCTGAGTGTGCTTGCGGCCCTCGGCGCCGGTCATGCCCTGGACAATGACCCGGGTGTCAGAGTTGACGAAGATAGTCATGATGATTCTCCTGGAATTCTCGGGTCGTTACTTCGACGAGGCCTGGGCTGCGAGCTCGGCCGCACGCCGGGCCGCGCCGTCCATCGTCTCTTCCATGTGGACGAGCGGGTGCGCGGCCTCGGCAAGAATCGCACGACCCTCCTCGACCTTGTTGCCGTCGAGACGCACGACGAGCGGCTTCGAGGCCGCATCGCCCAGCGTCTCGAGCGCGCCGATGATGCCTCGGGCGACCTGATCGCACGCAGTGATGCCACCGAAGACGTTGACGAACACGGAACGAACCTGCTCGTCGCCGAGGATGATATCCAGGCCCTTGGCCATGACCTCGGCCGACGCGCCGCCGCCGATGTCGAGGAAGTTCGCGGGCTTCATGCCGCCGAACTCCTCACCGGCCATCGCGACCACGTCGAGCGTCGACATGACGAGGCCCGCGCCGTTACCGATGATGCCGACCTGGCCCTCCAGACGCACGTAGTTGAGACCAGCAGCCTTCGCTGCGGCCTCGCGCGGATCCTGCGCGGCTACGTCCACGAGCTCAGCGTGGCCCGGGTGACGGAAGCGCGCGTTGTCGTCGAGAGTCACCTTGCCGTCAACCGCCCACACGGAGCCGTCGGGGCTGGAAACCAGCGGGTTGACTTCGACCAGGGTCGCGTCCTCGTCGCGGTAGACGGTCCACAGGGTTTCGAGGACGGGGGCGATGGCCTCGGCCGTGGCCTCGTCAAAACCGGCTTCCTTCGCGATGCGTCGGGCAACCTCGGCGTCGATGCCGACAACCGGATCCAGCGGGACGCGGGCGAGCGCCTCAGGGCGTTCCTTGGCGAGGGTCTCAATATCCATGCCGCCCTCGCGCGAGCACATCGCCAGGTGGCGGCGGTTCGAGCGGTCCAGCAGGATCGAGAAATAGTATTCGGCGGCGATGTCCGCGCCGACAGCGATCATGACCTTCTTGACGATATGGCCCTTAATGTCGAGGCCGAGGATCGCCTCAGCCTTCTCGTAGGCCTCGTCGGCGGTGTGGGCGAGCTTGACGCCGCCAGCCTTGCCGCGGCCACCGGTCTTCACCTGAGCCTTGACAACCAGCAGCGACGCACCCTCCGCGAGCAGCTCGCGCGCGCCCTCGCGCGCCTCTTCGGGGGTCGACGCCAGGCGGTAGTCGAGCACGGGCACGCCGTGCTCCTTGAACATCTGCCGGGCCTGGTACTCGTAGAGATCCACCTTATTCCCTCCGTTGAACGTGGTGTGGTCAGCGCAATAATTCTACCGTGCAACCGGCACAAACGTGCCATTTCCTGACATTATGAAGGCTTGTCAACTCCTTGACCCGAGCGCACTGTTCCTTTGACGTTGCTTTGCGTTGCGAGGTGGGTTGCCCGGGTGTGGTCCGGGGTGTGGTCCGGGGTGTGTTCCGGGTGGGTTCCGGGTGGGTTCCGGGTGGGTTCCGGGCGTCGTGGGGTCGGGTTGTCGACCTCGTTGGGGCAGGTTCTCGACCTCGTTGGGGCAGGCAGGGCGTTCCCACTGCCCCACTGCCTCACATGCTCACTCCCACGGCGACGAGGCCAGCTCTCACGACGCGACTCGGCCTTATGCGGGTCCTACCAATTTGCACGTTAACCCGCTAATACGAGCCGGGTCCCTCTCATGCGCACGTTAACCCGCTAATACGAGCCTGGGCAGCCCCGCTCACGCTCTCAATAGCGGGTTTGCGTGCGATAGAGCGGGTTAACACTCGCAATAGCGGGTTCACGTGCGAGCACGCACACCATGCCAGACACCGTTGTGCCCACAACGCAGACCACTTCGCCACTAGCAGCCCGTTTTCAGTGTTTTTCACCGAGGTGGTCTGCGATTTGAGCGCCACACCACTGCAAACCACGGCCGCGCCGCTACCAAACGGGGGGAATTGCGCCATGCAAGGGTGCGACACGCTGGCGACACGCCGCCAGAGGGCTTCGCATGGCGCAAAACCCCCACCGCCACCAGTGTCGAGCGCGCTGCAGGGGCCGAGGGTCAGGCTGGGGCGCCGGTGGGTGGCGGAAGCCCGGCAACTGCACACACGGAAGGTGCCACGGCGAAACAAATCTCGCCCAACAAGAACCACGCCGCGCCGCTTCGGTACAAAACTCTCCCAGCACACCCCCTCGCACCGCATGTGCGGTACAAAACTCTCCCAGCACACCCCTTCCCACCGCATGTGCGGTACAAAACTCTCCCAGCACGAGCCGCACGGCCCCACTTCCGGTACAAAACTCTCCCAGCACACCCCTTCCCACCGCATGTGCGGTACAAAACTCTCCCAGCTCACCCGAAATGGCTCGATTTGGCGCTTTTTCTACATGCAGGGAGAGTTTTGTACCGTTGTCACCACCAAGAAGCTGCGCAGGGAGAATTTTGTACCGAACGGCAGAGTTGGGGCTCGCCAACAGCACACCAAGCCCCACCTGTGTGGAGGGCGGCGGCAGGGCCTGGTCCAGACAAATTTCGCATGCAATTCAAAAACACAAGTGACACAACGTCGCAGACCGATACGAACTAGCGCGATGCCGGAGGGGAATTGCATGCGAAATTGACAGGGCGACGTCGGGGCCCGGCTTCGATGGCGGTGGGCGGCGGCAGCGCCTGGTCCAGACAAATTTCGCACGTAATTTCCGACGGTCATTTTTTGAGACCGCCTAAAAACGTTGCAATTCCAACGGCACAAATTCAATATTTGAAGTAACCGCAGGGGAATTACGTGCGAAATTACTGAGCGGCGGGGCGAGTCGATCACAGTGCTGACGAGTAGAGGGACAGCCATAAGCTACACAGGTCCCACCGGTGTGGTGGACACCGACAGGGCATGGTCCAGACAAATTTCGCATGCAATTCAAAAACACAAGTGACACAGCGTCGCAGACCGATACGAACTAGCGCGATGCCGGAGGGGAATTGCATGCGAAATTGACAGGGCGGTGGCGGGGCCTGGCTGCAGTGCCAATGGATAACGGGACCCGGACACAGTATCCACAAACAACAGCAACACCCGGCCCAAGCAAATTTCGCATGCAATTCCCCCACGACACGAATCGATGCACGCTCAAAAACCGCAAAATATCAACGATTAGATTTCAATACTTGAAATACGCTCAGGGGAATTGCATGCGAAATTCAGAAATGCAGTCAGGACTCAGCACCATGCCACGACCAGCCCACAGGCATGGAGGGCGCCGGAGGGTCCGGAGGGCCTGGCTGCGGTGCCCGTGGGCGGTGGCAGGGCCTGGCCGGACAACGAGTCGACGCGCCGAGCGAAGCTCGCGGAGCGGACGGCTCGCGGGCGGGCCGCCGCCCACGGGTGCATCAAGCAGCCCGGCCCAGCAGGGCACACCAAGCAGCCCGGCCCCCTATCAAGGCTCAACAGGGCCCGAAAAACATGCGAGGCCACGGAGCAACACCACGCCCACGGGCGCACCAAGCAGCCCGGCCGACGAGACAGGCCACGCGGTGCCCGGAAAACCGGCAGCGAAACGCTACGAAATCTTTTCCATCGGCGCCATGCGCACAAGGAGGCGCTTCTCGCCCAGGCCGAAACGGATGCGAGCCACGGTGCGCGGCCCCTCACCTTCGATGCCGGTGACGGTGCCGGTGCCCAGGGTGGCGTGCTTGATGCGGTCACCGACCTTGAGGGCCAGGACAGGCTTGTCGTCGGCGGGCTTCGCGGCGGGTGCAACGCCCATGCGCGTCACCTTGCGAACACCCGCGGGCTGGGCGGAGGCACCGCCACGGCCGGAGCCGAAGGCACCCGTATCGGTGTCACCCCACGGGTCGCGCCCCTCGCGGCTGCGCGAACGCCCGTAGGAACCCGAGCCGTAGGAACCGGAACTATACGATCCGGACCCGTAGGATCCGCCGTAGGAGGCTCGCATGCGCTCCCCCGACGTGGCCGCGCGGCGTACGTCGAGTAGCTCGGCGGGGATGTCGTCGAGGAACCGTGAGGGCGGCATCTCCTGCGGCGTCCCCCAGGCGCTGCGCACGGCCGCGCGCGTCAGGTAGAGGCGTTCGCGCGCACGCGTGATCGCCACGTACGCCAGGCGGCGTTCCTCTTCCAGCTCGCTCTCGTCGCCGAGGCTGCGCTGGTGCGGGAAGGTGCCGTCCTCCATGCCGGTGACGAACACGACGGGGAATTCGAGGCCCTTCGCGGTGTGCACGGTCATGAGGGTAACCTGCCCGCCGCGCTCGCCCTCTGCGGGCACCTGGTCCGAGTCGGCCACGAGGGCGACGCGCTCGAGGAAGTCCGCGAGGGTTCCACCCGGAGCGTCCGCCGCGAAGGCTCCCGCGACCGAGTGCAGTTCCGCCAGGTTTTCCACGCGCGAGGCGTCCTGGGGGTCCTCGCTGCGGCGCAGCTCCGCCAGGTAGCCGGTGCGGTCCAGGACCTCTTCGAGGATGTCGGCCTGGGAGGCGCCGCGCGCCTCCGCGGCGCGCAGCGTTTCGATGAGTCCCCAGAAGGCCGCCGCCGACTTCGCGGCACGCGGGGTGATCCCCAGGACCTCGGGCGCGCTCTCAGAGGAGGATGACGAGGCCGGGGCAGCCACGCTCTCAGCCGCAGAACTGCTCTCACCAGCAGTCCCGCCCGCAACCGGAGCCTCCTCCGCCGCCCCACCCGAGGAAAGGGGAGCCGAAGAATCAGCCGAGGCCTCGTCCGCGGAAACGGGAGCGGCGAGCGCGTCGACGTCGATTCCCTCCCCCTCACCGGCCGGGCAGCCAGCGCGCAGCCACAGGTGGCGCAGCGCCGCGCCGAAGGAGATTCCGTAGTGGGCGGCGTGCGCGGCGATGGCCTCTTCGGCCTTCGCGCCGATGCCGCGCTTGGGGACGTTGAGGACGCGGCGGGCCGCGACCGTGTCGTCAGGGTTGGAGATGACCTGCAGGTACGCCAGCGCGTCCTTGATTTCGCGGCGCTCGTAGAAGCGGGTGCCGCCGACGACGCGGTACGGGATGCCCTGGCGCACGAGGAGTTCCTCGAGTGCGCGGGACTGCGCGTTCGTGCGGTAGAAGACCGCGATGTCACCCCATTCGACGCCGGAGTCCGCGAGGCGGTCGATCTCGCCGACGACGAAGCGGGCCTCGTCGTGCTCGGAATCGGCGGCGTCCAGGGTGATGAGCGCGCCGTCGCCCGAGGCCGTCCACAGGTTTTTCGCGCGGCGCCCCGTGTTGCGGGCGATGACCGCGTTCGCGGCAGACAGGATGTTCTGTGTGGAGCGGTAGTTCTGCTCGAGCAGGATCGTGCGAGCGCCCGTAAAGTCGCGCTCGAACTCCTCGATGTTGCGGATCGTGGCGCCTCGGAAGGCGTAAATCGACTGATCCGAGTCGCCCACGACCGTCAGCTCCGCGGGGGTCACCCCGTCGGATCCATCCCCCACGAGGGCGCGCACGAGGACGTACTGCGCGTGGTTCGTGTCCTGGTACTCGTCCACCAGGATGTGGCGGAAGCGCCGGTGGTAGTGCTCGGCGATCAGCGGGTTGTCGCGCAACAACTCGACCGTGCGCATGATGAGGTCGTCGAAGTCCAGCGCGTTCGAGGCGCGCATGCGCTTGTCGTACTCAACATAGGCGTCGGCAACGATGCGCGAGACCGGGTCCTTGCCCGCCGTTTCCGCGTAGCGCACCGGGCCGATCAGCTCGTTCTTCGCGTCCGAAATGCGCGCCGCCACCATCTTCGGGGTGAAGCGCTTAATGTCCACGTCCTGGGCTTTGAGGACCATCTGGATGAGGCGCTGGGAATCCTGGGCGTCATAGATCGTAAAAGACGAGGACAGGCCCGCCGCCTCGTGCTCGTAGCGCAGCAGGCGCACGCACGCCGAGTGGAAGGTCGACACCCACATGCGGCGCGCGTCGTCCCCGACGAGGGCGCCCGCACGCTCGCGCATCTCGGCGGCCGCCTTGTTCGTGAAGGTAATCGCCAGGATCTCCCCCGCCCGCGCGCGGCCCGTGGCCAGCAGGTAGGCGATGCGGTGCGTCAGCACGCGGGTCTTACCGGAGCCAGCACCCGCCAGGATCAGCAGCGGCGAGCCCGCGTGGGTGACGGCCTCGCGCTGGCGATCGTTGAGGCCGCGCGTCAGCGACTCCGGGTCCACGCTCGGACGCGAGGAGCGCTCCCAGCCGGACGAAAAACCACCCGAGGACGCGGGAGGCTCCCACGCCGACGGTGCACCCGACGCCCCGCCCGGCACGGCGATCTCCGGCCACGCGTCAGAACCCAAGGCGTCCTCCACATCAAAGGCGGGCACCTCCGGCGGCACGTAGTCGTCCTGAAAACCCCCGTCGGGGCCGATCAGGAAACCAAGGTCAGGCAAAGAAGTCGCGTCACTCATCGCCTCCAAGGGTAAACCGACCCACCCTCACCTGCGACCCCCGCCCCGGGTGGCGCCAACCACGAAAGGCGGCACACGACGAGGCCGGGGCCTCCCCGCGCTCGTAAGCGACAGACAAGCCCCGGCCTCGTCGAAGCGATTACTTCTTGCGGTACAGCGACTTCGTCGCGTACACCGGCTCGGTCGTCACCTGAATGCCGAGCGAGCGGAAGATGCCCTCGTCGACGGGACCCAGGATCACCGACTCGTGCACGTCGCAGTCGCGCAGCGAGCTGAGCTTATCCAGGGCGCGGCGCGCATTGTCGTCGCCGTTGGCGCTCACCGCGAGCGCGATGAGGACCTCGTCGGTGTGCAGGCGCGGGTTGCGCGAGCCCAGGTCGTGGGTCTTGAGGCGCTGGATCGGCTCGATGGACTGGGGAGCCAGCAGCTGGACCTCGTCGGGCAGCCCCGCGAGCTTCTTGAGGGCGTTGAGCAGCATCGCCGAGGAGCAGCCCAGCAGCGCCGACGTCTTGCCCGTGACGATCTGGCCGTCGGGCAGCTCGATCGCTGCGGCCGGCTCGCCCGTGGCCTCGGCCAGCTCAAGGGCGGGACGCACAACCGGGCGGTCCATGCGCCCCACACCCACGCGGCTCATCAGCAGGGAGATGCGCGCCGACTGCACGGGCTCGCTCATCTCCTTCTTCTCGGTGACGAGCGCCTTGTAGTAGCGGCGGATGATCTCCTGACGCGAGGCCTCCGCGCAGGCCTCGTCGTCCACGATGCAGTGGCCCGCCATGTTGACGCCCATGTCCGTGGGGCTCTTGTAGGGGGAGGAGCCGAGGATCTTCTCGAACAGGCGGTTCAGGACGGGGAAGATTTCCACGTCGCGGTTGTAGTTGACCGTCTTGATCCCGTACGCCTCCAGGTGGAAGGGATCGATCATGTTGACGTCGTCGAGGTCGGCCGTAGCCGCCTCGTAGGCAATGTTCACCGGGTGATCCAGCGCGATATTCCAGATCGGGAAGGTCTCCCACTTCGCATACCCAGACTCGATCCCGCGCTTGTGGTCATGGTAGAGCTGTGACAGGCAGGTCGCCATCTTGCCGGAGCCCGGGCCGGGGGCGGTCACGACGATCAGGTCGCGGGTGGTTTCCACGTACTCGTTCGCGCCGTAGCCCTCATCGGAGACGATGCGCTCGACGTCCGAGGGGTAGCCGGGGATCGGGAAGTGCCGGTAGACGCGGATGCCGAGCTTCTCGAAGCGTTCCTTGACCTCGGCGGCCGCCTTGTTGTCATCCGTCCACTGCGTGATGACGACGGACCCGACGTACAGGCCGCGCTCACGGAACTCGTCGATCTGACGCAGGACCTCGTCGTCGTATGTGGTGCCCATGTCGGCGCGCACCTTGCGGCGCGCGAAGTCCTTGGCGTTGACAGCGACGATGATCTCGACCTCGTCGGCCAGTTCGCGCAGCATGCGCACCTTGTTGTCGGGGGTAAAACCGGGCAGAACGCGCGAGGCGTGCATGTCGTCGATCAGCTTGCCGCCAAACTCGAGGTAGAGCTTGCCTCCGAATTCGCTGCGTCGCTGGGCGATGTGTCGAGACTGCATCTCGACGTACTGATCACTGTCAAAACCGATGCGGTGCATGCATCCTCCGAGGTCGCGGAAATAGAAGAGGCCGTCCGTGCGGGGCGGGCAGGCGCAGTCGCGCCCTCGGGGTTCCATTGTAAGGGCGGCGGCGTGCCACTTTACGGATGGCACGCACGAAAGGGGTCCGACCTCACACGATGTGTCGCTGCATCGCCCAACGCGTCAGCTCGTTGCGGTTGGAGAGCTGGAGCTTGCGCAGGACCGCGCTCACGTGGGTTTCCACAGTCTTAATGGAAATGAAGAGGTCGTGGGCGACTTCCTTGTAGGTGTAGCCGCGGGCGATGAGGCGCATGACTTCCTGTTCGCGCGCCGACAGCAGGTCCAGCTCGCTGTCGGTCGTGGAAACCTCACCGGTCCCGAAGGCATCCAGGACGAAGCCGGCCAGGCGCGGGCTGAAGGCGGCGTCCCCCGCGGCGACGCGTCCGATGGCCTCGACGAGGTCCGGGGTGGAGATCGACTTGGTGACGTACCCTCGGGCACCCGCACGGATGACCTGGACAACATCCTCGGCGGCGTCGGAGACGGACAGCGCGAGGAAGTGCAGGCCCTCAATGTCACGGCAGGAGCTGGCGACTTCGGCGCCGCCTCCGCCATTGCCACCGGGCAGGTGCACGTCGAGGAGGGCGACGTCCGGGGTGAGCGCGCGGCAGGCCGCGATGGCGCCTTCGACGTCGGAGGCGTCCCCGACGACCTCCAGGTCAGCCCCGGAATTTTCAAGCTCGGCGCGCACTCCTGCGCGCACCATGGGGTGGTCGTCGATAACGAGGATGCGGATGGTCACTGTGTCCTCCCGGTGGGCGCTGTTTCTTCCAGGATATCGGAGCGCGGCATGCTCAGAGCAATTTCGGTTCCGCGGGCGAGACGCCTGATCGTGGCGCTTCCCCCTGCTCGGCGCATACGCCCGACGATAGAGTCGCGCACGCCGTGACGGTCGGCGGCGATGGTGGCGGGGTCGAATCCTTCGCCGTTGTCCTTGACGAAGGCCTCGATGGCTCGAGGGCGCACTTCGACGTAGACGGAGACAGGCGGGGCGCCGTGACGCACGGCGTTTTGGCAGGCCTCGGCCAGAGCCGCGACGAGGGCAAGCTCACCGGGACCCGGGCGCATGTCGCCGACGACGACGACGCTGATCGGCACGCCGTAGCGGCTCTCGACGCCGACGACGGCCTCGGTGACGGCTGCTTCGAGGGAATCGGCGGCCTGGGCGTGTCCCGTGTAGAGCCACGCGCGCAGTTCGCGTTCCTCAGTGAGCGCGATGGCGCGGACGCGGGCCGGGTCCTCGGCGGAGGCGCGGATCAGAGTGAGGGCCTGGAGCACCGAGTCGTGCAGGTGAGCGGCAATGTCGGCGCGCTCGGCTTCTCGCACGCGCTGCGCCTGAGCCTGTGAGAGATCCTTCGTGGTGCGCAGCCACAGGGGCATGAAAGCGAAGAGGATACCCGCCACCAGGGCCGCCCCAATGAGACCGCCGCGCAGCAGGATGACGGGCGGGTTATCGCGCGAGGCGACCATCACCACGCCGAGGCTCAGCAGCACTATGCCGCCGAAGACAGCGCCGACGAAGCGCAATGACCGCCAGGAACTCACGTTGCGGCTCTGGCTCCACACGAGCGCAATGCCCGAAATAATCGAGACGATAGCTCCCATGTCGCGCCAGTCCAGAGTGCCCGTCGCGTTCAGGATCGTGCCGACGATCGCGGCCACGATCAGGGCCACGCCGACGACGATCAAGCGATTGCGCGACACCTGGGCGGCGCGTTCCTCACGCAGTCGGACGAGGCCGGGGCTGAGCGCGCCCTCCCCGCTTCGCTCCGGGGAATCCTCGGGGACCGTCACCCACAGCCACAGGTAGACGCCGATGCCGACGCCGAACGCGGCCAGGCAGACGAACAAGACACGCACGAGCGCGACCGGCAACCGCAGGTGCACGGCCAGACCCGAGCACACGCCACCCAGCCAGGGGGGCGGCATGTCCGGGCTCGAGGCGGTCGCGCGCACGAGCGGGGGCCCGCTGGGAGGCACCGGAATCGGCGGAGTCCACCCCGGACGGGGGGAGTTCACGGGTCTGCTCACGTTTCCATTGTGGCATGGCTCGGGGCAGTCCCCGGGATACCCCCAGCATAATCAGGGGTCATTCAGGGGGTCCCCTACTGTCGCGGTGCCCCCATTCTTTGGTTGAGTAGTGGTATCGATCCATGCCACGTGGATCCCATCGAGAGGAAGTGCATGATGAGTTGGTCGAACGGCACAACAGATCCGAGCGCTCAGTACCAGCAGCGCCCGCCCCGCAGCGGTTTCTTCGAGTCCATCCGAGGCTCCGGGTGGTACCGCGCGAAGCCCCGCGTTCTCGGAGGCGTCTGCTCGGGAATCTCCGCCCACCAGGGGTGGGACCTGTCGCTCGTGCGCGTCCTCGTGGTGGTCACTGCGTTCTTCATGCCGCTCGTTGTCCTCGCCTACGGGCTGGCCTGGCTGCTCCTGCCCGAGGCTGAGGACGGCCGTATTCACGTCGAGGAGGCTATCGAGGGGCGCTTCGACATCGCCGTCATCGGCGGCGCCCTGATGATTCTCGCCGCCCTGTCCTCGATGTTCTCCGATGTCGGCATCTTCGGCATCATGGGGATCGGCTGGTTCACGCTCATCATCGTGGCCCTCTCCTTCTCGGGCATCGCAGCCGCCATCGTGGGCCTGTCGCTCTCTCGCAACCGGAACGCGGGCCAGCAGCGCCCCTCCTACGGGGCGGCCCACTACGAGGCTCCACGAAACAACGCCCCGTCGGCTGCTCCCACCCCGAACGCGACGGGCGCCTCCGCCCCTTTTGCGGCGGCTTCCCCGGCCGCTGACGGCACGGGGGCACCGGATCCCGGCCTAAAGCCCGAGCAGGGACCCGCAGGTTTCCCCGCGTACGGCGTTCCGAGCGACTTCCAGTCCACCCCCACCGCCGCCAGCCCGCAAGCCGGACCGCGTCCGGCCGCCGCTACCACCTCCGCGCCCCACCCCGGCTGGACGCCTCCCGCGAGCGCGCCCACGCCTCGTCGATGGAACGTTCCGCCCACGCCGACGCATCGCCCCCGCACCGTTTCCGGTCGCGTGAACCTGGCAATCACGGGCCTGCTGGTGCTCATTACGGCTGCTGTTTTCGCCGGACTGTACTGGGCGGATAAGGGCCTGTCGATCCCCTTCATTACCGGCGAAACGGCCGATCAGACGATCGCCCGCATCATCACCATTGGTGGCGGCGTGTGCCTGCTTGTCGTCGGGCTCTCCCTGGCGGTTGCTGCCCTGCGCGACCGCAGCGCGGGATGGCTCACCGCCCTGTCGGTCATCGGCATCATCATGGCGTTTCCCACCGCGGCCATCGGCACCCAGGCCGCCCGCCCGACCGATTTCCACATCAACGTTCGCCCAGGAATCGTCGGCACTCAGACGACGCTCGACTGGACGGTCGACAAGGTCAGCGGAGGCAATCCGGCCGGCACGACGCTACTCGACCTGAGTGGAGCCCCCGTCGGCACCACGAAGACAATCATCGTCGACTGGCAGGCCTGGAGCAGGCTGACCATTCAGATGGCCGAGGGCCAGCCCGTGCAGATCATCTGTCAGTCCAGCATCGACGACCTGTCCACCAACATGGACGGCGACGGCTGGGCGTCCGCGCTGAACAACTGCGCGGGGGCGACCGCCACCTCCCCCTCCTGGGGAAAGCCCTCCCTCGGCGGCATCACGATCCTCATTACCGACGACGCGGACATCGACACGCTGACGATCGTGCAGTCCCCTGACGCCTCGGGCACCTGGGGTTCCACGCCGACCCAGACTCCGAGCGCCACGCCGTCCGCCACGCCCTCTACGGCCCCGAGCGCTACCCCATCACCCACCCCCACCGGCTCTCAGTCGGGTAACTGAGGAAGGAACACGACCATGACCACCTCGAGCGACGACCTCACCGCTGAACTGCCCGAATTCGACACAACGACACCGCTGCCGACGACCCCCGCGCCGATCGTCGGCGCTGGATCGGACGAGACCACGGAGCTTCCGACCTCTTCGCCGGATCTGTCCTCGGATCCGCTGGCAGTCTTCCGCGAAGCACCGACTGCCCAGATGCCCACCGATCCCTTTCGCTCAGACGCTGGGACTGCGAGCCCGGCGGGCGCATCGGGCACGCAGGGGCCGCATGCGCAGGCAGGCTCTCCTGCCGGCTCCGTAGGGGCGGGCGGGCGCACCGCCTTCGACCCGGCCTCCACGGGTGAGTCCATTCCCGCAGGGCACGAGGCCGGGGCACCCCATCGTCGTCAGGAGCCTCTGGGTGCGACCGGCGCGGCGCCGGGCCCGACCCCGGGCGTTCACGCCACGTGGAGCGCGCCGGCAGGCCCCGTCGATGTGCGCACGCTGCCCGAAGCACCGAGCAGGGGCGTGCGGGTCGGTTCCTTCGTGTGGGCGCTCCTTGTGTGCATGGTGGGGGTTTTCCTCATCGCCGAGGCCTACGTGACGAACTTCAACCTGCCGATCCTCGGGATCAGCTCGATCGCAGCGCTGGGTGTCATCTTGATTCTCACCGCGCTCTTCTCTGGACGCTCCAAGAAGAATTCTCAGAAGGGAGCCCCGTCGGCGACATCGAATCCGGCGGACGCGATCCGCAGGGATTGACGCGGCGTCGCAATACGCACAAACGGGGTGGGCCCGGGAACCGCTTGGTTCCCGGGCCCACCCCGCTATGCGTCAGAAGCGTCGAATCAGAGCAGATCCAGCATCGCCGGAGCCACCAGCTTCAGGACGTTGTCACGGCCTTCCTTCGCGTTGGGCGCATCCACCGCGTAGGCCGCCATCTGCTGGCAGGTCGCCAGGTCGTGCATACGCAGGGCAGCGCGCACGGCGTTGACCTTCGAGGGCGCCATCGACAGGGAGGCAACACCCAGGCCCGTGAGGACCAGGGCCAGCAGCGGGTCGCCGCCGGCCTCGCCACACACGCCGATCGGCTTGCCCGTCGCGCGACCACCGTTGCAGGCGGTGCGGATCATCTCGAGGACCGCGGGCTGCCACGGATCCAAGAGAGTCGCCAGGTTGCCGTCCAGACGGTCGGCAGCCATCGTGTACTGCGTCAGGTCGTTCGTGCCGATGGACGCGAAATCCACGATCGACAGGAGCTGCTCGGCACGCAGGGCGGCCGCGGGCACCTCGATCATGATGCCGACCTTGGGCAGGCCGTAGCCGCGCGCCTTGTCGGCGAACCACTTGGCCTCGTCAGCGGTCGAGACCATGGGGGCCATGACCCACAGCTCAGCACCCGTCGCCTTGTGAGCGGCGGCCAGCGCCTGCAGCTGCGTATCGATGAGGTCCTCGCGCACCTGGCACAAGCGCAGGCCGCGCACACCCAGGGCCGGGTTCTCCTCGGCACCCAGATCAGCGAAGCTCAGCGGCTTGTCCGCGCCCGCGTCGAGGGTACGCACGACCACGCGACGCGACCCGAAGGCCTGCAAGACCTTCGTGTAGGTGTCGGTCTGTTCCTCCAGCGTCGGGGCCTCCGAACGTTCCAGGAACAGGAACTCCGTGCGGAACAGGCCCGAACCCTCGAGGTCAAACTTCGAGGCCTTCATCGCGTCATCGACCGTGCCGATGTTGGCCAGGAGCTTGACGGGGTAGCCGTCGTAGGTCGCGCCCTTGCCGGTCGAGCCCGCCAGGGCGAGCGCGCGGCGACGCGAGCGTTCCTTGAGCAGGTCCACCTCGTTATCGGTGGGGGCGACGATCACCTCGCCGACGCCACCATCGAGGGCCAGCATCGTGCCTTCCTCGACAGCCATGATGCCCGCGGCCTTGACGATCGCGGGAATACCCAGCTGGGCAGCCAGGATCGCCGTGTGCGACGTGGGGCCGCCGACCTCGGTGATGATGCCGAGAACAGTGTCGGGGTCCAGCGTCGCGGTCTCGGCGGGAGCCAGATCGTGGGCCACGAGGACGACGGGGCCATCGAAAGCCGGGACGCCGGGCTCGGGCAGGCCACGCAGCTCGCAGATCGCGCGATCGCGCACGTCGTACAGGTCGGTCGCGCGCTCGGCCATGTAGCCGCCCAGGCCGCGCAGCATCTGCGCGTAGTCCTCAACCGCGTCATGGAGGGCCTGGGTGATACCCAGGCCCTTCTTCAGCTTCTTGTCAACGGCCTTGGCCAGGCCGCGGTCACCCGCGAGCTGGGCGGTGGCCTTCAGGATCGCCTTCGTCTCCTCCGGCGCATTCGCGGCGCGCTCTTTCAGGCGGGTGGAAACCGCAGCGAGCGCCTCGCGGACACGCGCGCCGTCGGCGGCAGCGTCAACGCTGCCCGGCTCCGTCGTGTCAACACCGGGGGCGGGCTGGACGATCGCCGCGGGGGCTGCTGCGGTACCGGCGGAGACGCCGATGCCGTGCAGGACGTCGTGCGTCGCCATCAGTTCACTCCTGGTCGAGGTCGCGCGAGAGCAGCTCGACGAGCGAGTCGAGCACCGCACCCGCGGAATCGTCCTCGGTGGACAGGGTGACGACGTCGCCGTGCTTGGCGCCCAGGGTCATGATTTCGAGGAGCGACGCAGCGTCAGCTTCCTCTCCACCCAGAGAGATGGTCACGTCGACGCCGGAGTCGTCAACGGCCTCGGCAAGAATGTTCGCAGGACGCGCGTGGAGGCCAACGGAGGAACCAATTGCAACGGTGCGGGAAATCATGGTTGTTCCTTTCAAGTGCGGGTATGTCCATCGTGAGACACAGGTGCCCGTAGTGCCCATGGTATCGGGCTGGCATACCCGCGCAAAACCCGATATCACGGACCGTGACATGGGATACATCACCCTCATAAATGCCGATAAACCACGGAATGAACGCCTCGCGCGCCCCCGCGTAACAACACCCTTTCGCGCCCCTCAGCCCCGGCCTCGCCGACGTGACGCACGGCTCCCTCCCAGGTCACCAACTACAATGGAGAAATACCGAGGGAAGGAAAGGAAACCCCGCATGAGTTCGCGCGAACCCACGCTGGCCGACGTCGCCGAGCTGGCCGGAGTGAGCCTGACGACCGTGTCGCGCGTCCTCAACAACCGCGGATACCTCTCGGAAAAGACGAAGCAGAACGTCGCCGACGCGATCAAAACGCTCGGATATCGCCCTAATTCCCTGGCGCGCGCCCTGCACGGCAAGCGCACGCAGACGGTCGGCCTCATCGTTCCGGCCGTGTCTCTCCCCTTCTTTGGCGAGCTGGCCGTCGAGGTCGAAAACGCCCTCGCCGACGCCGGATATCGCATCCTTATCTGCAATTCCATGGGTCGGGCGGACCGCGAGCGCGAATACCTGTCGCTCCTCGTGGGCAACCGCGTCGACGGAATCATCTCAGGCGCCCACAACGAAGGCCTGGGCGAATACGACACGATCCGTATGCCGCTGGTGACGATTGACCGCGAGCTGAGCCCGTCCATCCCGAACGTGCGCTGCGCGAACGAGGAGGCGGGAGCCATGGCAACGCGCGCGCTCATCGAGGGCGGATGCCGCCATCCCCTGCTGCTCACCTCACGTTCGGGTCCGCGCAACCTGCGCGAGGCAGGCTACCGCGCCGAGGTGACACGCGCCGGACTGACCCCGCGCGTGGTCACCGTGCCCTTCGATACGCCGACGCCGCAACGTTTCGCGATGGTGCGCGATGCCCTGGATGAGGCCCGCGCCTCCTCCCCCATCGACGGCGTTTTCGCGACCGACGACCTGGCAGCCGCCGAGGTCCTCGAGTGGGCGCGCACGCGCGAGCTGTCTGTCCCCACGGATCTATCCGTCATCGGCTTCGATGGCACGGAGACGATGCGCCGCGCTCTGCCCCACCTTGCAACAATCCGCCAACCCATCGCCGCGATCGCACAGGAGGCGGTGTCGATCCTCCTCGATCAGATCGAGGGCAAGGCGCCGCGTCCCTCATCCGACGAGGCCGGGGCACCCCACGCCCAGACGGTCGAGTTCCCGGGGACGCTGATTCCGGGGCGCTCGATCAACGTCTGAGTGCGTCACGCGGCGCGAGGCTCCCACCAGCCACGATTGTCGCTGTCCCGCGTCATTTTCTTAACCCCCGCGAGCGCCCGCAGCTACGCACGCGGATAGGTTGTCCGCATATGGATAGGTTATCCGCATATGGATAGGTTATTGACATGCGGATAGGTTAATAAGCTATCCGCATCGTCATAACCTATCCGCATGTTCGGCCCTGATGTGCGAGCAGGCCCCCGTCCACAGGTTCAGCCCTTTGCTGCGGGCAGATCGCCTACCCGCGAGCGCACATCAACACACCCGGTACAAAACTCCCCCAACACGCCCCCGCCAGCAGCCCAACCGGTACAAAACTCTCCCAACACGCCCAAAAAGGCCCATTTCAGCCAGTTTTGCACGAGCAGGGAGAACTTTCTACCGCACCCAGCACCACGACCCCCAGCAGGGAGAACTTTGTACCGCGCCCAGTGCCAAACCCGGTACAAAACTCTCCCAGCGCCCCCGTTCTACAGCGGTTCCGCGAAAAAGTTCGCCCAGCACACCCCACACCACAACAGAACCGCGAAAAAGTTCGTCCAGCACACCTAAAAACGGCGTTATTCGCCTCTTTCGCGCCTGCAGGGCGAATTTTTTCGCGCTCACACCCACATCAGGCCGAGCAGGGCGAACTTATTCGCGCAGAGGACTTGACCGGACGCGATGACGGGGCGACTTTGAAACCGCCAACACCTTTGTTCACCGTCGACAGGCCTCGCAGCAGCCACAGACTGTACGGTCGACACCCGCGCCCGAGAACACGAGCTCCCGACAACGAGTGTCACCACAACGAAACGCGCATACGACTCCGCCGGTTCAACAGACGCGTGGGCGGCACCAGCGCACTGCTGATGCCGCCCACGCGTTATGTCGAGACTGACTCCCGGAAGGCTCAGGCCTCCTTGGGGGCCACGTCGAGCAGCGCGTCGCCGCGCTGGATCTGCCCGCTCGCGACCGGGGTGATCGCACCGAGCTTCTTCTTGTTCGTCACGACGACGGGCGTGATGGTCTCGTAGCCGGCCTCGCGGATCACGTCGAGGTCGACCTCGGCGAGCACGTCGCCACGGCGCACGACGTCGCCCTTGGCGACGCGGGGCGTGAAGCCCTTGCCGTCCAGCTTGACGGTGTCCATACCAACGTGAATGAGGACCTGGACGCCGGAAGCGGACTTGAGGCCGTAGGCGTGGCCGGTCGGGAACGCGACGGTCACGGTGCCATCGAAGGGCGCCACGACGAGGCCGTCGGCGGGCTCGATGCCAATGCCGGGGCCAAGCATGCCCTTGGCGAAGGACTCATCCTTGACCTGCTCGAGCGGAATCGCGGTGCCCGCAAGGGGCGAGGAGACCGAGAGGTCGGCCAGCGCCTCGTCGCTGAAAGACGGGGCGGGCGCAGGAGCAGCAGCCGGGGCAGCAGTGGCAACCGCAGCGGCCACGGGATCGGCAGCCTTGGCGGCGGGCGCGCGGCCCTCCATATCAGCCTTGCCGCGCGTCATGGCGTAGGCGAAGGTGATGCCGAAGGACAGGACGAACACGAGGACCTCGAGGGCCAGGTACGCGGGGATCGACTTGGGGATGATCGACACGAAGCCGACGAAGCCGGCGGCACCCAGGGCCTGACCGCGCACGTTCAGCAAGGCGACGCCCGCAGAGCCGATGGCGGACGCGACCATGGCGCAGTAGAAGGGCCAGCGCAGGCGCAGGTTGACGCCGAAGATCGCGGGCTCGGTGATTCCGAAGACTGCGGAGACGCCACCGGCGCCGGCCAGACCCTTGAGCTTGGCGTCACGGGTCTTGAAGAAGACAGCCAGGGCAGCCGCGCCCTGCGCGACGTTCGCCATGGAGGCAATCGGGAAGATGAAGTCGCCGACGCCACCGTTGGAAGGAAGCAGCGGGATTTCAATGGCGGGGAAGGACTGGTGCAGACCGGTGACGACGATGGCACTGTAGAAGAAACCGAAGATGAGTCCGCCGAAGACACCGAGCGTCGTGTACGCCCAGTTGATGCCGTAGGTCAGGTAGTTGGAGAGCTCGCGGGTCACGGGGCCGACGATGACGAAGGCCAGGAAGCCGGTGATCAGCAGGGTGATGAGCGGGGTCAGCAGGAAGTCCGCGGTGCCCTTAAGGACCTTGTGCAGGCTCTTTTCGATGAGACACATGATCCAGGTAACGACCAGGGTGGGGATGACCATCGCCTGGTAGCCGACCTTGGTGACCTCGAGGCCGAAGAGATTCCACACGGAGGACTGGTCCGTGTAGGCCCAGAACTTGGCGGCGGCCGCGGCGTCCGTCATGGAGTAGGCGGACAGCAGCGACGGGGATACCATGGCTGCGCCCATCGCGGCGCCCAGATAGGTGTTGCCGCCGAAGCGCTTCGCAGCGGAGAAGCCGACGAGGACGGGCAGGAACGCGAAGGCCGCGGAGGAGACGAGGTTGATGAGCGCGTCGTAGTCGGTCAGCGCCGGGTACATCTGGATGACGGACCGCTCGCCAAAAAGCCCCTCGGCCGTCAGGACCGAGTGGAGGGCCATGAGGAGACCACCGGCGATCAGGGCCGGGAGGACCGGGACGAAGATGTCGGCGATCATCTTGATGAAGCGCGAGAAGATGTTGCCGCCGGCCTCGGCCTCTTCCTTGGCCTCGTCCTTGGAGACCTCGCGCACGCCGTGGTTGGCCACCATGTTGGCGTACACCTGGTCGACATCGCCGGGTCCGACGATGATCTGGAACATGCCGCCGGCGGCGAATGTGCCCTTCAGATCTTCGTTGTCGTCGAGGGCCTGCTGGTTGATCTTGGATTCGTCCGCGATCACCAGGCGGAGACGGGTTGCGCAGTGTGCTGCTGCGCTGATGTTGGAGGCGCCGCCGACTGCTTCGACGACTTCTCCTGCCACCTTGGCGTGATCCATCGCTGATCACATTCCTTTCTGAAAACCCCACGCGCAACGCCATTGTTACGCCGCGCTGGGCGGTGTGTAGCAATCGATTGACATACTACGGGTGGCAGAGTCCTCTATGCAAGGCGCGTCGGACATCGTCTCAGGTCAGGGGATGAGAGACCGCACACATACGACGAGGCCGTGGCCACTGTGAGCAGCCACGGCCTCGTACGCGGGTCGCTCAGTCGGCGCGCGCGGCGCTCACGTTCGTCACGGAGGCGGCGCCCACGAGCGTCACGCCGGAGCCGTCGCCGTTCAGGAAGCTGCGGGTCGTGAAGACGCGCGAGCCGTCGCCCAGGTAGATCTCGGTGATCGACCGATCATGGAGGATCTCGACGCGGCCGGCCTCCCCCGGCTCCAGGGTGACGATGCGGCGGCCGCCGTGGGGGTAGCGCGTGTCCGTCAGGTCGACGCTCAGGCGTCCGTCTTCCAGAGTGATCGACAGGCCGGAGCCGGAACCGATCTGGACGGACAGGGGCCCGTCGTAGGAGGCGTCGAAGGCGAGGCGCCACGAGCGCGAGCCGGCGAGTTCCGCGATCCGAGCCCCGGCCTCGTCCCCGGGGGTTCCCTCGAGCGTGGCGGGCGCGAGGGGCAGGCCCGGCAGGTACGGGCGGGCGATGACGCGGCCCCCGCGCAGGGTCAGGGCGCGCGGCGCGGTGAAGCAGTGCACCCAGCCGCCGGTCGCGATGGAGGGCTGGTCGTCCTCGCTGGCGTTACCCGCCCAGCCAAAGAGGAGGGTCGGCGCGTCCGGCGGCGTGGAGGCGGATCGCGCCATGATCTGGGGAGCATAGAACTCGGTGCCGCGGTCAAGCTCCTCGAAGGAGCCGTCGGCACCACGCAGCTCGGTCCCGACGAGCTCGCCGACGACGGCGACGCACGAGAAGATGTTCTCGAAGCCCTCGCGATCAGGCGAGATGCCCTGCGGGCAGAAAATCAACACATCGTGAGCTTGGCCGGTCTCCTCGTCCGTCAGGCGCACGAGGTTCGGGCACTCCCACATGTAGCCGAACGCGTCGAAGGTGCCGCCGGCGTCGGGAAAAGTCATCTCCCCCTCGCACTCCCACGCGCGCAGGTCAGTCGAGCGGTAGAGCAGGGCCGCGCCGGTGAGGTTCTCGCGCTGGACGCCCAGCAGCATCCGATACGAGCCATCCGCATCGCGCCAGACCTGCGGGTCGCGGAAGTGGGCGGTATACCCCTCCGGCTGGTGGCCGATGATCGGGGGCACGCGCTTATCGAAGTGAACCATGTCCGTCGTCGTCACGACGCACTGGGTGGCCTCGCGCTCCCCCGTCTCGGGATCCTTGTAGTTGCCGGTGTACCACAGCTCGACGTGGTCACCGACCTCGATCGCCGTACCCGAGTAGGCACCGTTGGCGTCCTGGTGGGTGTCGGGCAGGATCGCGGGGGCATGGTAGTCCCAATGAGTCAGGTCACGCGACGTGGCGTGGCCCCAGTAGACGAGCTTGCGAGGGTGCTCGGGCGTGTACTGGAAGAACGCGTGATACGTCCCGCCGATCTCGATGAGGCCATTCGGGTCGTTCAGGCGGCCCACCGGGGGCGCGACGTGAAAGAGCGGGTAGTCGGGATCTTGCTGGGCGCGCGACGAGGCCTCGGCAGCGAGGGCGGACGCGAGAAAATCTTCGGCCATGACCTCACGGTAACACCCCGGGACAGACGAGCGCGCGGGCGGGACGCATCCGTCCCACCCGCGCGCGCTCACACGTCCGTCACACTCATCAAGAGTGGCGACATATCACGGAAAAACCAGATCAGGCGCCCGTCACGTCGTCGGGGTGAGCGTCCGCGTAGCGGGCAAGCTCCTCCTCGACGATGGATTCATCCAGCTTGACGAACACCGGCGTGGGCTTGGCGATCGGGGTGCCGGGCGTGATCGCGTGACGCTCCCAGGTGGGCACGTTCGTGTAGTCGCCCGTGATGATCGGGTAGCCGTCGCGCCCCTCGAAGTCGGCGGGCAGGACCTGCGGGTCGAGCTCGGCGACCTCTTCGATGCGAGGCATGGGCGCGATCTCGCCCTCGCCGCCCATGACGCGGTCGATGTCGTTGGCAGCGTGGGGCAGGAACGGGGAGAGCATGAGGTTGAGGTCCGTCACCGCCTGGGCGAGGGTCCACAGGACCGTCGCGAGGCGCTCACGCTGCTCGGGGGCCTTGAGCTTGAAGGGCTCGGTGTCGGTCACGTACTTGTTGGCCTCGCCCACCAGGCGCATGGCCTCGGACAGTGCCGCCTTCTGACGGTGGTGGCGGATGAGGTTGCCGACGGTGGCAAAACCGGCCTCGACGGCGTCCAGGAGCGCGCGGTCGATGTCCTCGAGCTCACCCGGGGTGGGGATCTCGCCGAACTTCTTGGCGATCATGGAGGCCGTGCGGTTGACCAGGTTGCCCCAGCCGGCGACGAGCTCGCCGTTGGTGCGGCGCACGAACTCGGCCCAGGTGAAGTCGGAATCCGAGGTCTCGGGGCCGGCCGCGCTGATGAAGTAGCGCAGGGCGTCGGCCTGGTAGCGCGAGAGGAAGTCGCGCACGTAGATGACGATGCCGTGCGAGGAGGAGAACTTCTTGCCCTCCATGGTGAGGAACTCGGAGGACACGACCTCGGTGGGCAGGTTGAGGACGCCCAGGTCGCCGGGAGCTCCACCCTTCGAGCCCTGGCCGTTGTAGCCGAGCAGCTCGGCGGGCCAGATCTGGGAATGGAAGACGATGTTGTCCTTGCCCATGAAGTAGTAGGACAGGGCCTCGGGGTCGTTCCACCACTTGCGCCAGGCCTCGGGGTCGCCGGTGCGGCGCGCCCACTCGATGGAGGCGCTCAGGTAGCCGATGACGGCGTCGAACCACACGTAGAGGCGCTTGGTGGGCTGGTCCTCCCAGCCGGGGACCGGGATACCCCAGTCGATGTCGCGCGTCATCGCGCGGGGGCGGATGTCCTCGAGGAAGTTCTGGGAGAACTTGATGACGTTGGGACGCCAGGTGCCGGACTTTTCGCGCTCGTCGAGCCAGGCGGACAAGGCCTCGGCGAGGGCGGGCAGGTCGAGGAAGTAGTGGACGGACTCCACGAACTTGGGGGTCTCACCGTTGATGCGCGAGTGCGGGTTGATGAGCTCGGTCGGGTCCATCTGGTTGCCGCAGTTGTCGCACTGGTCGCCACGCGCGCCCTCGGCGCCACAGATCGGGCAGGTGCCCTCGATGTAGCGGTCGGGCAGGGTGCGGCCGGTGGACGGGGAGATGGCGGCGCGCGTGACCTGCTCGATCATGTAGCCGTTGTCGCGCACGGTGGCGAACATGTCCTGGACGACGCGGTAGTGGTTACCGGCGGTCGTGCGGGTGAAGAGGTCGTAGGACAGGCCGAGCGCCACGAGGTCCTCGACGATGAGGCGGTTGTTGCGGTCGGCGAGTTCGCGAGCGCTCATGCCTGCGCCGTCGGCGGCCACCAGGATGGGGGTGCCGTGTTCGTCGGTGCCGGAGACCATGAGAACGTCGTGGCCGGCCATTCGCATGTACCGGGAGAAAACGTCGGAGGGGACACCGAATCCCGCAACGTGGCCAATATGACGGGGGCCGTTGGCGTAGGGCCATGCGACGGCGGACAGAATACGACTCATAGCCCCTAACAATACTGCGTAGCGCTCGCAAACGGGGAACCGGCCGCATTGCGAGGATTTGAAACAGCCCTTGGGCGAGTGTGACCGGGGTGATATTCTTGAGGAAATTACTGAATTTTCTGGGAGGTCCCATGCCCCGCGCTCTCATCATTGTCGACGTTCAGCCCACGTTCTGCGAAGGCGGTGCCCTCCCGGTGACGGGCGGTAACGCCGTCGCCGAGGCCGTGGCCGCCTACGTGGACGCGCACCGCGACGAGTACCAGCTGATCGTCACCACGCAGGATTGGCACATCGATCCGGGCGAGCACTTCTCGGAGAACCCAGATTTCGTGGATACGTGGCCCCCGCACGGCGTGGCAGGCACGGACGAGGCCGAGCTCCACCCGGCGCTCGCGAACGTGAACGCGGACGTGACGGTCAAGAAGGGCCAGTACAAGGCCGCCTACTCGGGCTTCGAGGGAACCACCGAGGATGGGAAGACGCTGGAGGAGGCGCTGCGCGACGCCGGCATCACGGACGTGGACGTCGTGGGCCTGGCCGAGTCGCACTGCGTCGCGTGCACGGCCGTGGACGCTGTCCACGCGGGATTCCCGACGCGTGTCCTGCGCGAGCTGACCGCCCCCGTGACCGAGGAACTGGGCGCGGTGGCTCGCGAGTGGATGACGACGGAGGGCGTCTTGCTCGTCTGAGCAAATTCCCTGACGCCGCCCAGGCCTCGTTGCCGTCCTGGCCTCGTCACTTCGCGGCGAGGGCGGCCTTGTAGAGGTCGTTCTTGCGCGCGCCCGTCGCCGCGGCCACCTCGGCTGCGGCGACCTTGAGGCGCATCCCCTCCGCCGCGAGCGCGAGGACGGCGCCGACGTGGTCTTCGGCGCGCGCGCTTCGCGCATATCCGGCGACGACGATCGTCACCTCGCCGAGCACGTCCTCGGCACCCGCCGCGAGCTCCCCGAGCGTTCCACGGCGCACCTCCTCGTAGTCCTTCGTGAGTTCACGGCACAGCGCGGCGGCGCGGTCGGCGCCAAACACCTCGGCCATGCGTGTCAGCGTGGCGGCCGCGCGACGGGGTGACTCGAAGAAGATGAGCGTGTGCGGGTCGGTGGCCAGGCCTTCCAGGTAGCGCGTGGCATCCCCGTCCTTGCGCGGCAGGAACCCCTCGAAGGCGAAGCGGTCGGAGGGCAGGCCGGACAGGGCCAGGGCGACGAGCGGCGCGGAGGGGCCGGGCAGGACGGAGAGGGGGACGCCCGCGTCGATGGCGGCGCGCGCCAGGCGGAAGCCCGGATCGGAGACGGTGGGCATACCCGCGTCGGACACGAAGACGACGCGCGCCCCTCCCCTGGCGGCCTCGACGATGCCCGAGGCCTTGTCGGCCTCGTTGTGGTCGTGCAGGGCGACGAGGCGACCGCCCAGCTTGATACCCAGGCGCGAGGCCAGGGCGAGCGCGCGGCGCGTGTCTTCCGCGGCGATGATGTCTGCGCCCTGCAAGGCTTCGACGACTCGGGGCGACGCGTCGCGCACGTCACCGATGGGGGTCGCGGCCAGCAGGATCGACCCTCCCGGCTGACGGTAGGGGTCGCTTCCGCGCTCGTCGCGCGGATTCGGGGACGAGGCCTGGGCACTCGTCGCGGGTCGGGTCGAGTCGGTCGCGGCTTCCATGCCCGTATCGTCTCACTGCTTGTCCGCGCGCGCACGGCGCGCCCCGTTCGATCCGGCCACCCATTGGGGAATCCGCGAGGCGAGGACGCACGCGGCGCACAGGAGCGCGATGGTTCCGCCCGCGCTCAGGCGCGCGGGGACGGCGATCGCGAGGCCGGAGATCCCCAGGAGCGCGCCCAGCAGCGGGCAGCCGATGAGGAAGGCGCGCGAGCTGCGCACGAGGGGCGCGAGCGCGGCGGCTGGCGCGGCGATGAGCGCGATCGACAGGATCGTGCCGACCGCTGGGATCGCCACGGTGACCGAAGCGAGGATGAGGCCGAGGATGACGAGCTCGTGACGCCCGGCGCGCGAGGCGGCGGCTGGGTTGGCGGGGTCGAAGCAGTGGGCGATCAGCTGGCGCCCACCCAACGTCACGACAAGCAGAGCGACCACGAGCACTCCACCCGCCCAAGCGACGTCGGCGGGCGAAACCGTCATGACGGATCCCGTCAGGAAGGAATTCACCGCGAGGGGCAGTGGCTTGAACCAGGTCGCCAAGAAGTAACCGGAAGCAAAACCCGCGGTCAGAACGATGCCGGCCGCGCCTTGGCTCGAGATGCCGGGGATCGTGGCGAGCCAGCGCATGAGGGCCACGAGCGGGATCGTGCCAAGGAACGCGCCGACGTAGAGAGCCGCCGACATTCCGGAGTGCCCGAAACCGAAGGCGGCGGCGATGACGACGCCGAGGACCGCGCCCGGGAAGGTTCCGTGCGTGACGGATTCGGCGAAGAAGATGCGTCGGTCCAGGTAGGCGAAGGCGCCGACGAGGCCACCCAGAGCCCCGATGATCGTCACGTGCAGTGCGGGGTACAGGAGGAGGCTGGCGATCACGAGGCATCCCCTCCCCCGGCCGCGATCGTTTCACGCGCCGTTTCACGCGCGGGGACCATGGAGTGCGCACGGCGGGCTCGGATTTCACGCAGCGCCAGTGCGGCGACGAAGCAGACGAGGACCCCCATGGCGACGCACGCCTGCGGGGAGAGCGGGCGGGGAGCGCGCAGGAGTGAGACGCCGAAGCCGCCCCATCCGCCGACGAGCGCGCAGGCGCCGGCCAGTAGCACCATTGAGCGCGGGCCCGCGGCGAGCAGTCGACCGAAGGCTCCGGGCACGATGAGGTATCCGACGACGAGGAGGACCCCGACGGCCGTCGACGCGGCGACGACGATCGCGCCGAGCGCCGCGTTGAACGCGATGTCGATCCAGGTGACCGGGACGCCGCTGACCCGCGCGGCCTCACGGTCGAAGGCCACCGCGACCTGCGCGCGCCAGGTGAGCGCAAGGAGGGCGGCCGCGACTACGAGGACGAGGGCGCTCGTTGCCATGCGCGACGGGGTGATATCCAGGAGACGGCCGAACATGAGGGATTCGAGCTGCCCGGACATGTCCCCGATGCGCAGGGAGATGACGATGCCGAGGGAGAAAAAGGCAGTGAGCAGGACCGCGGTCGTCGCCTCAGAGTGGCGCTGTTTGCGAGAAGCCACCGTCAGTGCCGCCGCGATGAGAGCCGCGCACACTGCGCCGCCCGGGATAATCGCTTCACGCCCGCCAACCGCCATGCCGACGACAATGCCGGGAAAGACGCCGTGGACCATCGTTTCGGCGCTGAACTCGGCGCGACGCAGGTTGACCAGCGTCGAGGCCGGTCCCGCCGCGAGCGCGAGCAGGCCCAGGACGATGATTGGGCGCAGCAGGTAGGGGGAGATCATGACAGGGCCGCAATCGCCTCGTCGGCGCTCGCCCCGTAGGCGCGCGCCAAGACCTTGGGCACCAGGACCTCGTCGGTGGGGCCCAGGGCGACGAGGCGGGAGGCGAGCACGCAGGCCTGGGAGCACACGTCGCGCGCGAGGGAGAGGTCGTGCGTGGACACGATGACGCCGACACCGTCCGCGGTCAGCTTGGCGATGAGGCCCGTGATGATGTCGCGGCTGGGAGCGTCCAGGCCGTTGAAGGGTTCGTCCATCATGACCAGCTCGGGGCGCGCAACGAGGGCGCGCGCGACGAGGACGCGCTGGCGCTGCCCGCCGCTGAGCGTCCCGAAACGGTGGGAGGCCCGGTCACTCAGGTTGACGCGCTCGAGGGCGGAGCTCACCCGCGCGCGCATGTCGGCGTTGATGCGCTTTCCCCACCCGGCCTCGGCGATGAGCCCCATGGTGACGACCTCGGCCGCGCTCACGGGAAAGGTGAGGTCCAGGTCGGCGCTCTGCGGCACGAGGCCGATGCGGGCCACGTCCACGTCGACGGTCCCGGAGAGGACCTGGCAGCCGCCGACGATGCCACGCATGAGGGTGGTCTTGCCGCCGCCGTTGGGGCCGACAAGGGCGAGGGCCTGGCCCCCGAACACGTCGAGGGTCAGGCCGGTCAGCGCTGGGGTATGCGCGTACCCCAGCACGGCATCTTGAAAGGAGACGAGCCTGCCCATCACTGGTCCTTCAGGCGCTCGGGCAGGTCCGGGACGGTGCCGCCCCACGCCTGTGTCACGGCGCGCACGTTGTGGATGATCGAGCCGACGTAGGTGGCTCCCTCGGATCCATCGGGTCCCAGCGAGTCGCCGTACATCGCATCCTCGCCCACGATCGGGGTGACGCCGGCCGCGCGGGCGATCGCCTCGATGGACTTGGAGTTGTTGGAGTTTTCGGCGAAAAGCGCGACCGCGCCGGATTCCTTGACGGCCGCGACGGCCTTGGCGATGTGGTCGGCGGTGGCGTCCTGCTGCTCGTTGAAGTCGGACAGGGCGGCGCCGATGAAGCGGATCCCGTAGTCCCGCGAGAAGTAGCCGAAGGCGTCGTGGGAGGTGAAGAGGACGCGCTGTCCTTCCGGCACGGTCTTGATGGCCTCGGCGGTCCACTGATCGAGGGCGTCGATGTCCTCCAGGTACGAGGCCGTGGCCGCGTTGATCGAGGACGCAGCGTCGGGCGCCGCAGCGGCGAGGCCCGCGCCGAGGTTAGCGACCTGGACGCGGGCGCCCTTCGGCGAGGTCCACACGTGCGGGTCGAAGCGGAATTCGGGTTCCTCGCCCGCTTCCTCCGGCGGGAACGGCCACGGGGCGACGTCCACGCGCTCACTTCCGCGATCAATCGTGTAGGCACCCTCGGGATCGGGAGTACCCGGGTTGTCCACGTCTGCGGCCGTCAGGACGCCAGAGGTGACGACCATGCGTCCCTTGAAGCCGGAGGAGACGACAGCGTCGTCGAGGAAGTGCTCGAGGTCCACGCCCGAGACCGCCATGACGTCGGCCTGCGCAAGCGCCGATGTCTGCGCCGGGGTCATCTCATGCTCGTGCGCGGAAGCGTTGGGGGCGAGCAGGCAGGTCAGGCTCATGGTGAGGGCAGCGCCGTCCTTCTGCGCGCCGACGTGGCTGCTCTTTCCGGCGGCGTCGGTCTTGTCGAGGGAAATATCGGCGGACCGCGCCGCGATCTGAGTGACGTAGTCGCAGATCTGGGTGGTCGTGGCGACCACGCTAAGGCCGTGGGCCGAGGAGGAGGGCGCGCACGCAGCCAGCGAGGCGGTCACCAGGGCCAGCCCAGCGGCGGCTGCTACGCCGCGCGTCGTCGAAGAAAACATTATTGCTCCTGCGTAATTTTCGGGTACACGAAATTATAGCCACAAGCGAGAACAATTCTCAAGAGGCTTTCGCCGCACATCCTCCCCGGGCGCGAGAGCGAATGTGCACCGCAGTTTTTGTGCCGCGAGGAGGCCGCTAGACTCGGATGCGATGGATACAGCGAACGCACACAACGACATGATCGACGAGGCTGCGCAGCCCCTCGAGCAGGGAACGACGGACGGTGCCTCAGTTGAGAAACAGCACCCAGAGGCCCCTGACGCCGACTCGACGACCACGCCCACTTCCGGCAGCCCCCTTCCCCCATACCATCCGCGATGGTCGGATCGCCTGACCACCCCGGCGGCCGGATGGGTCGCCACCGCGATCGCGACGATCCTCGCGGCCGCCATTAGGCTCCCCGGCCTCGATAATGTCCGAACGCTCATCTTCGACGAGACCTACTACGTGAAGGACGCCTGGTCCCTTCTCACGCTCGGGTACGAGGGCACGTGGGCCAAGGACGTCGACGCGGCATTCGCCACCGGCGACGTCTCCGGCCTATCCACGGTGGGTGGCTACCCGGTGCACCCGCCCACAGGGAAGTGGCTGATCGCGCTGGGCATGAAGATTTTCGGCCAGTCAGACCCCGTCGGTTGGCGCATCGCTGCGGCCATCTGCGGCATCATCACCGTCTTCCTGCTATGCCGACTCGCCCAGAACCTCTTCCACTCACCGGCGCTCACTCTTCTGGCCGGCCTCTTCCTGGCGACCGACGGCATGGCGATCGTCATGAGCCGCACATCCATCCTCGACGGCTTCCTCACGATGTTCGCCCTGGCCGCGTTCCTGTGCGTCGTCAAGGACCAGGAGACGTCCCGGCCGCGACTATTGGCCAAGCTACGCGAATGGGACGGCCTGGGCGCGCCGAGGCAGGGGTGGCCAAGCCTGCGCGCCTACCTCACCCGCCAGGACCGACGCCCCTTCGCGATCGGCCCGAATGCGGGCAACCGCCCATGGCTGCTCGCCACAGGAGTCCTGGCAGGCCTCGCCTCCTCCGTGAAGTGGTCGGGCATCTACGCCCTCGCCTTCCTCGGCCTATTCGTCGCACTCCGGGAAGTCACCTGCCGCTGGCGCGCCGGTCACCCCTCCCCCATCCGCGGTGCCCTCCTCGCCGATATCTGGTGGGCATTCATCCTCATGGTCCCCACAGCGATCCTGACATACATCGCCTCGTGGTTCGGGTGGTTTGCTCACCCCGCCGCGCACGGGCATGGTCGATCAGGAATCCCCGGCTTTGCGGGCTCGCTCGCAGACCTGTGGCTCTACCACAAGGAAATGTGGACATTCCATAACGGGCTGAGCACCCCGCACACCTACCAGTCCAACCCCTACACGTGGCTCGCGCAGTACCGTGCGACCTCCTTCCACTGGGCGAACGGACCGGAAGTCACGGGATGCGCATCGGAGAAGTGCGCGACCGACGTCGTTGCGCTCGGCAATCCGCTCCTGTGGTGGATCGGGATCGGCGCGCTCATCATCGTCCTCTGGGCAACGGTCCGTTACCGCAACTGGCGCACCGGCGTTATCACGCTGGGCTACATCGCCCTGTACGTTCCCTGGCTCGCCTACGCACACCGCACGATCTTCACGTTCTACACCGTAGCCTTCGCGCCTTTCGTGGCACTCGCCGTCGCCTGGCTCATCGCCGTACTGGCGGGGTGGGTCACCGCCGACGGCCAGCCCCTCGCTGCCCCACTCCCCCGCCGCACCGAGCTAACCGGCTGGGTGCTCGCGGCGCTCCTAACAATCACGATCCTCGCGTGCGCGGCATACTTTATGCCCCTCTGGCGCGCGGACATCATGGACTACAGCTTCTGGCGCGCACACATGTGGCTCCCCTCGTGGATCTAGTGACGCGCCAGTGACGCCGTCAAGAAAAAGGGTGGGGCCCGGCTTGGTAGCCGGGCCCCACCCTTTCATCCTGAACGCCCCCATCTCGGCTGCGCATTCAACCACTCACGCCAGAGCGCGACGCCAGCAGGCCGTCACCGTGACAAGCCGTGAGAAGCCGTTCAGCGAACCTTCTCAGGCGAGCGATACGAGGAGCTCGCGGATCTGAGCGTTCAGATCGTCGGAGGGCCGGAAAACGCCGTCCTGGAAGTCAGAACCGAGGTTGATGCCAACCTGCTGGTCGCGAACGTCAGCGCCAAAGGTCGACAGGATCTCGCGCAGATGCTCGAGGGGCTTGACAGCGCCGTACCACGAGTAACCGACGAGTCCAACAGCCTTCTCCTTCAGCGTGGCCGGGGGCAGGTAGTCGATAGCGTTCTTGAGAACCGCGGACACCGAATGGTTGTACTCAGGGGTCACGAAAAGAACGGCGTCGTTCGCCGCGATGTTCGTGCGCAGACGAACAGCCTCGGGCAGCACGGGGGCCTGCATCGACGGGGGCATCTCCTCCGCGAAAAGCGGCAGCTGGTAGTCACGCAGATCCAAGAAGACGGTGGAGACGCCGTCGGCCTGACGCGCCTGCTCCTCAATCCAACGAACGACCTGCTCACCGGCGCGGCCGGGACGCACGGAGCCAAGAACGATAGCAACGGAAGCCATCTCGTTTCCTTTCCGAATATTATTGAAACATCAACTAGTCTAGATCACTGCAAAGTTCGACTCAAGAACAATAGCTATCGTTTAGGACACAAGTCCCATGAAACATAACGGACCCTCACAACCTTCCCAATAAGGACGATCTACTACGTCGGCGCGGTGCTGAGCCTTTGTAGCAGCACGGCGCTGTACCCTTACCGGGCTATACCATTGCGGCGCAACGTCAACGCACCGCACGGGTAAGGTGACGAGAGCTAAGTCAGCCGATCAGACACGGGAGCACCATGCGGGAGACTCCCAGCAGCAGGCGCAAACAGTCAGCTGACCAGGCCTGGGAGCACGAGGCGGGACACTACTAGTACAAGGCGCCGACACACATCCGGATAGCCTACGAACATCCGGATAGGTTATGAACATCCGGATAGGTTATGAACATCCGGATAGGTTAATAACCTATCCGGATGCGCCGTTCCTATCCGCATGCCCCGTTCCTATCCGCATGCCCCGTTCCTATCCGCATGCCCCGTTCCTATCCAGATGCAATGCCAGGCGTTGTCTTACGCCCGGCTCACGCTACCTCCCGAACGAAAGGACCGCTGGCGTCGCCGCTACTCACGCCCCCTACGGGCCGCCGTTCGGATTGGTAGCGGGATCCGGATAGGTTGATGAACTATCCGCGCGCCTTTATGCCTGCGTGGGGTCGTATGCTCAGCGACGGGTCGGTGTTGCGGCTGGTGGTGGTTGCCGCTCGGTGATCATTCCTGTGTTGTGCGTAGGGGTGTTTGTGTCCCTGTTATCGTCCCTCGGGGGCGTGTACGACGAAGCGGCCAGAAACCCTGGGGTTTCTGGCCGCTTCTAAGGTGTGTTGTGGCGGTGTCCTACTCTCCCACAACCTGGCGGTTGCAGTACCATTGGCGCTGCCGGGCTTAGCTTCCAGGTTCGGAATGTTGCTGGGCGTTTCCCCGGTGCTATGACCACCACAAGACTGGGTGTTCAACACGTTTCCCCACCCTGCTTGTGTGGGGTGTGGGTTGATCGTGGTTTGTATAGTGGTTGCGGCACTGTGTTCATTGTTTCTTGGTTCGCCCAACCCGGTTTGTTGGTTGGGTG